>JAHIYS010000024.1 GCA_018814965.1 Gammaproteobacteria bacterium | reverse complement strand
TTGTAAGACATTCTCCTAGACCAAGGTCATGGAAGTCTAGTATTGCCGTCTCAATATCTTTCCCATCAATTTTGTTAACAACAACGAAAATATCTTTATTTAGTTTACGTAATTTATTTGCCAGAGTTACATCGCCTGGTGTCAGCCCGCTTTTAGCATCGAGCAAAAATAAAATTATTGGTGCTTCTTTAATTGCAAGGTCAGACTGTTTTGCCATTAATTTTTCGATCGGTGTTTGTGGTTTGCTTATGCCTCCGGTATCGATAATAATAGTGTCTTGATCCCCAATTTTTATTATTCCATATTGACGGTCGCGGGTTAGTCCTGGGATATCGCTTACAATTGCATCGCGAGAGTGAGTTAGACGATTAAATAAAGTAGATTTGCCAACATTAGGTCGGCCGACAATAGCTATACTTGTTAACATGTTATTCCACCACCTCTACGGTATATCTTTCTATTTTTAGGGTTTTTGACCAATAATTTTCAGGCAAACCAGCTTTTAATTTCAAATGTTGTAAAAATTGTTTCGGTTGCGGCAGAGACTCCCAAACTGCTGGTAAAAAGGTTCCACGATAACCGTTATCTGAGAGAACTAAGCCATCAATTCCTGGACGTATTTGTTTAATTAGGTTCTCTTCTGAATCAAAAAATATTGGTGTCGGTTGGGAGAGTATGGAGATATGTTTCGTGATACTTGGATATTCTTCTGCAGTTAAAGAAGGAAACCTCATGTCAAGAAATGCGGCAGCATAAGCATTTTGTGCCACATCTTGAATTAGTGGGCGATAAGCCTCAAGGGTTCCAATGCAGCCATGAAGTTGTTTATTAATCTCAAGCGTAACAAAGCTGGCGCCGTGAGATTGTAGGTTTTTAGGATAATCTTCAAGCTTAATCGGCTGTATTTTATGTTCTTTCAAGCCAAATTTAATTGCATCGTCGGCTACTTTTAATAGAATCTGTTTTTCTTTAGGATTAAAGTTGTTCATAATCAGTCGTTTTTTACAATGGCACAGTTATAGCACAGTTTACAAGGACGCATAAGCATATGTCTATAATGTTTTTATTTAAAGTGAAAAGAGCCATATCCCACCACGCTATCTTTAGAGCCAGCAGTATCTCCCGAATTTCGTAAATCTACTTGTAAAACATGCATTTTTCTCTTAGAGGCGACTGTTAGCAAGCCTTTTATAATAGTAGACCCACATGCACTTTTTGAGGTAAATCCATCGGGACATAGGGTTGTAATTGCTAGAGCTGTTTTTTTATCTATGTTGTTTGCTGATTGGTAGGGGTGGTAATGACTTAAGTCAGAGCTAATAATAATTAAGGTTTCAGGTCCACCCCATAATTTATCTAATATTTCTTCTACTTGAAGTGGAGTGGCATTGCCAACTAAAAAAGGTATTAGGGAGAATTCTTCTAAGGTTAATTGTAAAAATGGCAGATGAACCTCAAGCGCATGCTCATAGTTAAAAGCTTCTTCAACTATATTCAAGTAAGGAAAAGAAAGGGAGGATATGGTTTTATGGTCAATTTCAATAGGTCCTAGAGGGGTTAAATAGAAATCGGCGTTTGTTGTTGCGATGCTGTCCACTGGATATTGGTGCGATGGGGCAAATATTATTACACGTTTAATTTGTTGTTTAGCTTTTGTCAGGCAAGCATAAGCTGAAGCGGCGATAGGGCCAGAATAAATATATCCAGCATGTGGGGAAATAATGGCCTTAGGTATTGGGAGTTTCTCTTTTTCCTTTGCGTTAGAGAGCATATTTAGAACATCTTGGCGTAAAATATCTGGATTGGCTGGATAAAACTTGCCGGCGACGTTAGGGTGAATTAACATATATGAAACTCCTATTAGCCATATTTTGCTGTGAGTAGTTATGATAACACAAAATCATCCAACTAAATATTGGCATAAGTTGCAAAATGGAAGAATACAGTGCGATCTCTGTCCTCATTCATGTAAGTTGAATGAAGGGCAGAGGGGGATTTGTTTTGTTAGAATGCGGGTTAATGACCAGGTTGTATTGACCACGTACGGTAGATCCAGTGGTTTTGCTGTTGATCCGATAGAAAAAAAACCATTAAATAACTTTCTTCCGGGCTCGACTGTGTATTCTTTTGGTACTGCTGGTTGCAATCTATTATGCAAGTTTTGCCAAAATTGGGATATTAGTAAGGCGGGTGA
>JAHIYS010000240.1 GCA_018814965.1 Gammaproteobacteria bacterium | reverse complement strand
TTCAGAAATGCTTATTATATAATGTTTGTTTACTTAACTTAAACAAAGAAACTAGGCCCTTATAATTTATGGCGAAATCTAGAAATCATGAGGTTGTTTGGGTTATAATTTACGAAAATAAAATTATTCCGGCCGCGGTAACAAAGGAGCTAACATGTACAATTATATTAAAAATTTGTTTACAATTGATGTTTGGGGCGCATTGGATCGCGCGAATCACGTTCCTGAAGCTTTTAAAAAACTACTTATAGAAAATAACATTACCGATCTCAATAAATACAAAGGGGATGATCTCCCTCTCACATGGGCTGTAAAAAATAATAATATCGAAATTGCCAAGATACTCATAGATAGTGGAGCCAATATTCGCCTTAAAGATAAACATGGCGATACCCCTTTGGCGCTTGCCATGATTCTTAATAATGAGAACATGATAGAATTGTTTCAATACCATGAAACTAACCAAATACCACCGAAGATTAAAAACGAAATCAGCATCTGGGATGCGTTTAGTCGCTCTGGTTTTAATGCCGATGCTTTCGAAAAGATCATAAAAGAAAATAATGTTCGTGATTTTAATGAGGTAAGCCAGGACGGCAAATGGCTACCTCTTGGATGGGCATCTTATGCTGATATTTACCCTAAAAAAACTGTACAAATGCTGATCGATAAAGGAGCAGATGTCAATTTTAAGGATGGAACCGGTAGTACTGCGCTGATGTGGGCAATCAAAAAAGATCGACTAGCTATTGCCAAACTACTCTTAAATAATGGCGCCAACCCTAAGATTAAAAATAACGATCAAGATACAGCGCTTACCCTAGCTGAAAAACTAGGCAATGAAGCAATAATTGATCTTATTCAAACTCAGATTCAATTTGACGAATTTGAAAACGTTGATGAATTAAAACTAAGTACTCAGCCTCTTATATCCGCCATCTCTGATGGCGACCTAGTTACGGTAAAACGATTGGTTAATTATGGAGCCGATGTTAATCCCAAAAATCTTCCTGATAAAATCCCAGATATTGATCCTTCAAAAATTCCACTAATTTTGGCGATAATGCTAAACAATAAAGAGATTATTAATTTTCTCATTATGAAAGGTGCTAATGTTAATATCCAAGATTCTACAGGAATGACACCTATTATGTGGGCTACAAAAAAAGGGTTGGCAGGTACAGCTCAGCTTCTGATTGAAAATGGAGCTGATATCCTCATTAAAGACCTAAGCGGAAAAGATGCCCTGATGCACGCCCAAGAAGCTGCTCATCCTGGCATTGAGAGTCTCCTTCGTGAAAATATATCTAATGCTACCCCTAGGTTTACAGCCTAAAAGGCCGGAGATCAAGCCTGGAGATTGGACATTGAAAGAAAAGGGAAAAGGGGTCAAACATGGATCTTTATCCGTCATTGTGAGAAACGTAGCGACGAAGCAATCCAACGTATTATTGGCTTCCTGGATCACCACGCGAAATGAAAAAACATTTCGCTCGCGATGACATCTCTACGTTTTAGGGAACTGCTATAAAATATTGGCTTGCAATAACGATCATATTTATTTCTGGCTTTTGTCCTGCTCTGAATAAACCGCGACTACCCTGCTCTTTTCTTAGCTACCAAAGCAATTTCAGGTGAATTATCCTGATAAACATCTCCAGCAACATTAGAGTAATGTTCTGTAGCATCAAAGCCATGAGCAGCTAATTCGGCAGTTATTGATTGAAGATCATAACATTGCAACCAATTATAACTTTCCCTGATTTTGGTTTCCTCAATAATCGTAAACTTACGCAATACTAATTTTTCCAGATCGTATTTAAATGTATTATTAAAAATATAGCATGGCTCTTTAGACCAAAATCCATTTCTTGGGGAATACTCATAAGAGCTTTGCTCTTTTTCTAAATTATAAAATGGCAAAGTACATGCATCTAATAGTATGGAACCCCCTTCCTCCAAACAATCATAAAACTTCTTTAGCAAAACTTTTCTTTGCTCTGGATTTAATGCACAAAAGTCACAAAAAATAATACAAACCAAATCGAATTTTTTGTTGGGAGTAAATTTCAGATAATCTTCTAAAAAATATTCAATATTTAAATTTTTCTCTTTCGCGGTCTTCTTAGCATAATCGATCGAGTTTTTTGAAAAATCAATTCCGGCAACAAGAGCGCCTTTTTCAGCAAATCTTGTAGTGTACAAACCAGGACCACAACCAAAATCACAAATTTTAGAATTACTATTTATTTTAAAATGTTCAATCATCCATGCAATAGATCTTTCAACAAAAACATTTTTTCTCGAGGCTAAATCTATATTATTATTTAAATGGATCTCTAACATCCTCTCAGAGATATAGGGATCACACCAAAGCTCCGGGGTGGTATAATATGCATGAGGCTTTGGCCTTTGATTAATTTCTTGCATAGATTTAAATATATCTTTTGTTGGAGAATCAAAAATACTATTCTCAATGTCTCTTGTAGATGCAGTAAACACAAAAGTGCCATCAGGAGTTTTTTCAAATTCTAAATAACTAGCATCAATCATCTGTTCTTTATCACCCAACTCCGACTTTTTAAACACAAATTCTAATTTATTATTTTTCTCACCAGCCTCTTTTAAATCTATTGCATTATACGGTGACTTTACAGGTATTTTTTTACCTGTAATAGTTATATAATCTTCAC
>JAHIYS010000239.1 GCA_018814965.1 Gammaproteobacteria bacterium | reverse complement strand
CCGGACTCTCTACAGATCCCCTTAATAATAATTTCACCTATAAGCTCCCATAACAATTGCCATGTACATTCTTATTATAGCAAAACAAAAAACAACTATATTAAGGAAAAATTAACCACTATATTTGTAATATTAATCTCAAAATCAATTACATGAAAAAGGGGTCAAGTCCCAACAAATGACAACGAAGTAAATATAAGTAGTAAAATTCTAAGAACTGACAATTATATGGTTATTGTATGGATTACATGATTAAGGTTGTTTTTTGCGGTAAACATATTAGAGTGGTTATCAGTTGTTGGGACTGGACCCCTTATTTAAAAATGCCGAAGGCCGGACTCGAACCGGCACGGCTTGCACCGCTACCACCTCAAGGTAGTGTGTCTACCAATTCCACCACTTCGGCAAAAATATTAATACAACTTTTCTAGATTGCTTCGTCTCGCCACGCTACGCTCGCGGTCCTCGCAATGACATTAGCGCCTTAAACTTCATCTAAAGGCTGTGGAATAGGAGCATGCTGTGCTGGGACCATAGGCACAATATTAGATGATGCTGCAGCCTGTTTAGCTTGCTTAGCCACCATGACACCCAAAGTAATACTAGTAACGAAAAATATAAGAGCAATCAAAGCAGTTAGTTTAGTGAAAAAAGATATTGATCCAGTGCTACCAAACATAGTATTAGAGGCACCACTACCAAATGCTGCGCCCATATCTGCACCTTTACCATGCTGCATCAATATCAAACCAATTAAACCAACCACAGCAAATATATGAATAATAAATATAATCTCTTGCATAACAACCTCTTTTTAGTTCCCAATATTAGTTATAACTGCCGCCATAATATGTTATTTATAGCCATATTTCAAAATATTATGAGTGGCTAAGCCAAAATTCTGTTATTTCTGCACTTCCCGCATCATTACTAACAACTATCGCCTTCTAACACTGGCTATGGCGCTAGTACAGTCTTAAAATCTTGCATCCAAGATCCCGCAGTCAAGCGCCGCCACGTTATGTCTTAAAACGGAGCCGCGGGACGACAACCATCTTGCTTGATGGATCCAGCGACAAACATCAAGATCTATCGTTACGTTTTCAACGAAACCCCAAAACCAGGCAAAAGCCCTAGACTCCAAGCATCATCAAAAACAATTACTCTCACGCACTCTCAACTACTTTACCTACAACTTTTGCTAATTCTTCAGCAACCTTAGCAATTAAGGCTTCATCCTTACCCTCAACCATTACTCTAATCACAGGCTCAGTACCAGATGGTCTTAACAGTATTCTTCCATTTTTACCCAAATGTTTGCTCATTTCTGTTAATGACTCATTGATTTTGGGATGATCTCCAAAACTTTTTGGGGTTTTACAACTTACATTAATCATTGATTGGGGATATTTAGTCATTTCTGATTTTAATTTATGAAGTGTCTCCCCTCTATAACAAATCGCATTTAACACCTGTAGAGCACTGATGATCCCGTCTCCAGTGGTAGTAACACCTAAGTGAGCAATATGACCAGATGACTCTCCGCCAAGCAACCAATTATTTTCACGTAAAGCCTCGATAACATATTTATCACCAACTTGAGTACGAATAAAACCAATGCCTATCTCATTTAAGCCATTTTCTAAACCTAAATTACTCATCACCGTACCAACAATTCCGCCTTGTAAAATCCCCGCAGAAAATCCATATTTGGCGATAATAAAAAGCAACTCATCCCCATCAACCACTTCCCCTTTATGATCTACCATAACCACACGATCACCATCACCATCAAAAGCAATACCCAAATCAGCTTTTTCTGCCACTACAACTTTAGACAAGTACTTAGGATATGTAGACCCACAATGATCATTAATATTAAAACCATCTGGATCAACACCAATTTCGATTACCGAAGCCCCTAACTCACGAAACACTGCAGGAGCAACATGGTAGGTGGCGCCATTAGCACAATCAAGCACTATTTTTAAACCCACCAAACTATTTTTTACGCTAAGAGTACTTTTACAAAACTCAATATATCTACCTGGAGCATCATCGATTCGCTTTGCTTTACCAAGCTTAGCCGCCTCAACAAGTTTCATTGGTTCATGCATTTTTTCTTCAATAGCTGTTTCAATATCGCTAGATAATTTACTACCAGCAGAAGAAAAGAATTTTATTCCATTATCATAATATGGATTATGTGAAGCACTTATTTCGATGCCGGCTTGAGCACGAAAAGTACGTGTTAAATATGCTACAGCAGGTGTAGGCATCGGGCCCAACATCCAAGCATTAACTCCAGCTGAAGATAAACCAGCCTCTAAAACCGATTCAAGCAGATAGCCAGAAATACGGGTATCTTTACCAATTAAAACTGTAGATTCACCAAATTTCTCATTTAATACCCTGCCAACAGCCCAACCCAATTTTAAAACAAACTCTGGGTTAATGACCTGTTCACCAACTCGACCTCGAATACCATCGGTACCAAAATATTTTTTTGTTTTCATATGCTTTTAATAAAACGGATTTACTTCAAATTTTTTAATGGGTGATAACCTTACGCCCCCCGCCTGATAACAAAACGCAGGCTAAAGCCTGCGACTACCATAAAACATAAACCAGAAAAACACACCATAAACATGAAACCATAAGTTAAATATTATTACATAACCCTATAGATCATCTATTCTATTTATCGAAGAAAGATCTTCTGGCTCAGTCTCTTTTGCTGTTTCTTCTTCGAGATTTTTTTCATCTTCAGCAATCTTATGGATTTTTTTCTTAGCTTTATGAGCTCTAGGAAATTTGGGATGCTCCCCCTTCATAATTGCTTCAATTTGTTCTTTATTGATAGTTTCATGCTTAATTAACATCTCAGCCATTAAATCAAGTTCGTCTAAATGTTTTTTTAATATATCTTCAGCGCGTTTATAATTACGATCGATAATCACACGAACCTCATGATCAATTTCTGAAGCAGTAACATCGGAGACCTCCTTATGGGAGGTGACACTACGCCCTAAAAATATCTCCTCATCCTCTGCACCATAAACCATAGGACCAAGTTTATCAGACAGCCCCCACCGAGTGACCATATTGCGCGCAATACCGGTAGCCTTCTCGATATCATTAGACGCACCAGTGGTTATAAACTCTGGACCAAATTTAATAGCTTCAGCAACCCGTCCTCCAAACATACCTGAAATTTGACTTTCCAAACGTTGCTTTGAATAATTATAACGGTCCTCTTCAGGCAAAAACATTGTTACTCCAAGAGCACGCCCACGAGGTATTATGCTAACTTTATAAAAAGGATCATGACCAAACGCGTTCAAACTAATTCCGACTATGGTGTGTCCTGCTTCATGATAAGCGGTTAATTTCTTCTCTTCATCACTTATAACCATTGAACGTCTTTCTGCACCCATCAAAATTTTGTCTTTTGCTTTTTCGAAGTCTACAACTTCAACATGCTTCTTATTACCTCTCGCAGCAAAAAGAGCAGCTTCATTAACTAAATTAGCAAGGTCTGCACCAGAAAAACCCGGAGTACTACGAGCAAAAATAGATGGATCAATACCCTTCTCTAGTGGAATTTTACGCATATGCACACGTAAAATTGCCTCACGTCCTAGGATATCAGGCAATGGCACAACTACCTGACGATCAAATCTTCCTGGACGAAGTAACGCTGGATCCAAAACATCTGGACGATTAGTAGCAGCAATAACAATTACGCCCTCTTTACCAACAAACCCATCCATCTCAACCAATAATTGATTTAAAGTTTGTTCACGCTCATCATGTCCACCGCCCAAACCAGCGCCACGATGGCGGCCAACTGCAT
>JAHIYS010000238.1 GCA_018814965.1 Gammaproteobacteria bacterium | reverse complement strand
TTTAAAAGTAATAAGATTTTCTTAATATATATATTGAAAAAACATGATATACACATCCCTGAATTTGTAAATTTAAAAACTTAGTTATTAGGGGCAACAAAATATATGAAGATTACTAGTGGGAAATTAAATAAAAAGATCTTAGTCGCTTTTTGTTTGTTGATAGCTTTGCATATTCAGTGCTGTTATGGGGTTACCAGAAAAAATATTGAATGTGTAAACAAAAGTGCCGAGATTGTAGAGGGAATTATAAAAAATTTAGAAAATAGCACACATTTAACCGAACTTAATCTTGCTGATCTTAATCTTGGTCCCGAGGCGGTTCCACAAATTCTCACCATTTTGAATAATAACCCAGAATTAGAAATATTATTGCTTAATGGGAATGATTTTGGCAGTGAAACGTCAAGAATAATAGCGACTTTGTCAACCATGCGTAATTTACGAACAATCAGGATTGATAATAGAGATGATGCTGGTCTAATTGATAGTAGTCCAGAAAATAGTAATGATGCTTTTGCACTATCAACACTAAATTTAGGAGATTCCAACCAACGCTCATCCGATAACCATGATTCTGATAGTGATGATGCTAAGCAAAATAGGGAGCGAAAGCGGAGGTTGCCGCCAGCCCAATTGAGACCAGCAGGATACGTATCACGCAGGATTCTTTCTGAATCAGAATCCAATAATAGTGGCTCGGGATCTGATTCTGAACGGGATAATACTCCACCAAGAAAAAGGCAAAAAATAGTCGCTGGGGAATCTCAAGCTGAGTTGGCTAGAGTTATAAATAGGCCAATTATTCTTCCATCTGAATCTGATTTATCTGAATTTAGCTCTGAAGATGATTATGTTACCCCTGAGTATGCGCGAAGGAGAAATATTAGACCAACAAATGAGCCCATTATTATTTCATCTGATTCTGAATCTGAATCTGAATCTGATTTATCTGAATTTACCTCTGAAGATGAGTATGTTGAGCCAGAATTTGCTCGAAGAAGAGAAAGAGGAATCATGCAACGCCTATCTCGTCAGCAACAATTGTTAAGGTCATTATTTTTTAATCTTAATAGGTTGGGTTCAGGTCGTTAATAAACTAGTTGTATCGTATTATCATAAAGAGCAAGTCCTTACAGTCGACTACACGAATGTATATAGTCGGTTGTAAAGATTTGCTCTCTTTCTTGAGTCTTTACTTTTACCTCTAATCAACAAAGCTTTGCAATTTTTCAGAGCGGCTAGGATGACGCAATTTTCTTAGTGCTTTAGCTTCAATTTGTCTAATACGTTCACGAGTTACATCAAATTGTTTACCTACCTCTTCTAATGTATGGTCAGTATTCATATTGATTCCAAAACGCATCCGTAGCACTTTAGCTTCACGAGGGGTTAATGATGATAAGACATCATGAGTAGCTTCCCGTAAGCCACCCTGAGTGGCTGAATCAAGAGGGGAAAGTGTGCCAGTATCTTCAATAAAATCCCCTAGATGTGAGTCCTCTTCGTCCCCAATAGGTGTTTCCATCGAGATAGGTTCTTTAGCAATTTTTAAAACTTTGCGTACCTTATCTTCATGCATTTGCATATGGACACTAAGTTCCTCTGGGGTAGGTTCAATACCAGTTTCTTGGATAATCTGCCGAGTAATTCTATTGAGTTTATTGATGGTTTCAATCATGTGTACAGGAATTCGAATAGTGCGGGCTTGATCAGCGATCGATCGTGTAATTGCTTGACGAATCCACCAGGTGGCATAAGTAGAGAATTTATAGCCACGACGATATTCAAATTTGTCTACAGCTTTCATTAACCCGATGTTACCTTCTTGAATTAGATCTAAAAACTGTAAACCTCGGTTCGTATATTTTTTTGCAATTGAAATAACTAAGCGTAAGTTGGCTTCAATAATCTCTTTTTTTGCTTTGCGTGCTTTGGTTTCTCCGAGAGCTGCTTGGCGATTGATCTCTTTTATCTTCGGTATACTAAGATTGATTTCTTTTTCAATTACTAGCAGTTTCTTTTGTTCGCGGCGAATCTCATTAGCGTTGTTTAAGAGTTCTTTAGCGTGATTTTTATTTGTGCGAGCAAATTTATCGATCCAAGTTAGGTCGGTTTCATGTTGGGGGAAAGAGTTTATAAATGCTTTGCGAGGAGCTTTACATTTTTTAACACATAAATTCATGATGGCATGCTCAACCGCACGGATATATTCGAGGATTTTGCGAAGCTTTGTTGTCTGTTTTTGAAATTCCTTAGGTGTTAACTTGAACTGAGTAAAAGCATCTACCAACTGTTTAAGTAGTTTAGAGGTTGTTTTATGTGTTTTCCCGTGTTTTTCTATTGCTTTTATGTGTTGACGATGTAGTTTATAGAGCTTGGTAAAGCGTTTTTTTGCGAGAACAGGATCTGGGCCAGACTCGAATAAATCTAGTTCGTCAGAGTCATCATTGTTGTCGTCAGATTCTTTTTCGTTCTCATCATCATTTTTTTTCTCACCATCATCATCATCATTTTCTTCTTCAGATGACTTGTCATTTTTTTTGAGAGTTTTTTCTTGATTGCTTAAAGCTTTAGAAAGTAAAGTTTCTGCATAGTTATCATCCGCAATGATATCTTCATCGCTAGTAATTGGTTTTGCCTCCACAGGAGATGTATGCCATTCCTCAATGTCGTAGAATCCAGAGATGATGTCTTGGAGGCGTTTGTCCCCAGCTTCAGTTTTGGTGTATTCATATAAAATTGATTCGATGATTCCAGGAAAATGAGCTAAAGCAGACAGGATATTTTTGGAGCCTTCTTCTATTCTTTTTGCAATCGCTATTTCACCACCACGGGTTAATAGTTCAACAGTTCCCATTTCGCGCATATACATGCGTACTGGGTCGCTAGTACGTCCAGTTTCATCCTCAATTGTAGTTACTGTTGTTGTTTGTTCTAC
>JAHIYS010000237.1 GCA_018814965.1 Gammaproteobacteria bacterium | reverse complement strand
GACTCCATCTCCACCAGAAACATTCTCTACTTCTTTTTTATTTAATTGGAACATAATTTTCTCGCTATAAATTAGTATATTGTTGCCTAAGTTTAATAATAGGTACTTATTATAATCTCAGATAAATATTAAGAAAGACTTAAGTGATGAATAAATAATTGGGTTGTTGCAATCTGAAGTTTTTTGTTATTTTTATTTGGGACCAGTTTTTCAACAAGGAGACAGGTCTTGATGGTCTTCGCTGCCCTACGATAACCATCAAGATTTATTTTTTAGATTTAATTAAGAAAGGATTGATGGATTAGGTTCAGATATTCGAGATATTACTATGGTTTTTAAATTATGCTGCCGATCCAAGCGGAACAACCAGAGAAAATCATCTGCATAGCTACCGTGGTTACTATCAAACCCATGATTCTAACTATTGGCCCGGTTACATTTAGCTTTTCAAGAAAGCGATTGATAGGACCAGAAAGCACCATAAATGCTAGGTTAATCAAGATTGCAATGGTGATGCAAATATTTGTTATTGTCATACCATTGATTGAAGCAAACGTTATAGCTGCGGTCATTATGCCGGGACCAGCAATTAATGGAGTGGCTAGCGGTACTATTGAGATGTCGGCTTTTACTTGAGGATTCTTATTTTCATCAAAAAATTTACCCTCTCTAACGGCAGTTAGGCCGATAATGAATAGGATTACGCCTCCTGCGGCGCTTAATGAATATATTTCTACGTGGAAGATGCTTACTAATACAAAATCCCCAATATTAGTTAAAGTTAGTAAAATTAATAGGGAGACAGCAGTTGATTTTATGGATAGATTGGATAGCTCTTTGTGCGAATATGCTGGTTTTTTTGATGCCAGAAAAAGTACTTTGCTTATGGGGTTAATTAACGCCAAGAAATATAAAGTATTTTCGATGATTAGGCCTATAGTCACGTTAGATATTCTCTTCTTATCTATTTTTTTGTCAATATATAATTTCTACGGTAAATGATATTTTTTATAGAAATTTACACCTTTAGTGAATTAATTTGTAAATGATAGTATATTATGAGTTAAAATCAATAGAGTATTTAATGATCTAATGCAATTATTGGAGTTTTTATGCTAAGCAGGTCGAAAATTTTTCTGTATTTTGGAATATTTCTAGCAGCGTTAGTTATTGGTGCGGTTTTTTTCAGTATTTTTTTCCTTAATGGCCAGTTTCGTTACGCCGGGACTTTAGAGGCTACTAAAATTGACCTTGCTGCACGTCTTCCGGCTGCGATTGATGAAGTTATGGTTCATGAGGGAGACCGAGTAACCGAGGGCCAGACCCTCATTATCTTGTCTTGTGAGGATTTTAAGATCGATGCTAGGCTTGCCCAAGATGATTATTATCGCAATAAGCAGCTTTTAAAGAATAATTTTATAGCAGAAAGTGATCTTGACCGATATAAAACTAAAATGGATGATGCAAATACTAAGGTTGGTTGGTGTACTATCGTGTCACCAATTAATGGGAAGGTTCTGAGCCGTTATCATGAGCCTAGTGAATGGATGATCCCTGGAACAAAAATACTCACCTTGGCCAATGTCCGCGATATTTGGGCATATATTTATGTTCCTCAACCCCTTGTAGCTAAGCTTTCTCTTGGAATGAAACTCAAGGGTTATATTCCTGAGTTAAAGAACAAAGAATTTGATGGCGAAATTATAAAAATTAGCGATGAGGCTGAGTTTACCCCTAAAAATGTTCAAACCCAAAATGAAAGGGAGAGGTTAATCTACGGGATAAAAGTTAGCTTTTTAGGGTCGAATATGGATGAGGTATTAAAGCCAGGGATGACAATTCAGGTCGTATTGCCAAAATAAAGGTCTAACGGTTTATGGCCGATCTTATTTATATCAAAGTTGATCAAGTTAAAAAGAAGCTTGGGGTTAATCAAGCTCTGGATGGCGTTTCTCTCTACTTTGAGGGAGGGCAAATGCATGGTGTGATTGGGCCAGAGGGCGCAGGTAAGACGACACTTATGAGAATTATCTTAAGATTGCTCTATCCAAATGAAGGTGCCGTGGATTTTTTTAGAAGTGGAAATATTATTCCGTTTAAAGATATTCGTAACAATATAGCGTACATGCCGCAACAACAAAGCCTTTATCCTGAGTTATCGATTGATGAACATATGGAGTTTTTTAGTAAGCTTTATCAAATTAGTCCCAATGAATATAAAAAACGCCGAGAAGAGCTGCTGGATATCACTAAATTAGGGCCATTTGTGGGCCGAACTGCTGAAAAACTTTCTGGAGGGATGTACAAAAAATTAGGTTTGATGTGTGCGCTTTTAAGGGCTCCTGAAATAATGTTGCTTGATGAGCCAACAAATGG
The DNA here is from genome assembly GCA_018814965.1 of Gammaproteobacteria bacterium. Classification (GTDB taxonomy): domain Bacteria; phylum Pseudomonadota; class Gammaproteobacteria; order UBA9339; family UBA9339; genus UBA9339. The sequence continues at coordinate 11,796 of JAHIYS010000237.1, read as the reverse complement.
AGTTGACCCTATAAGTCGTCGCGAGTTTTGGGATCTTCTTTACCGGTTACTTGAGAAAGGCATTTTAATTATTGTAACTACGGCTTATATGGATGAGGCAGAGCGCTGTTCTGCAGTACATCTTCTTGAAGAGGGTAAGGTGATTGCAGAAGGTGAGCCACGAGAGCTTTTACGTGAACAGGGTGTTCAAACTTTCGATGAGATTTTTTATAAGCATGCGGGGCGGACACTATGAAACAGGATGTTATGGTCTTGGTGGAAAACTTTTCAGTTATGTTTGGTAATTTTTGTGCGGTTGATGATATTAGTTTTTCTGTAAAGCGCGGAGAGATTTTTGGTTTTTTAGGTGCTAATGGTGCTGGGAAGACTACTACTATTCGCGTTCTATGTGGCTTGCTTTATCCTACCAAAGGTAAAGTAACTGTCGCTGGGATAAAATTCGATAGTAAAGATGCTGAGATGGCAATTAAAAGAAAAGTGGGTTATATGTCCCAAAGATTCACTTTGTATAATGATCTAACCGTTGAAGAAAATCTGTCATTTATTGCGACCCTCCATCGTCTTGATGCTAAAACATATTTAAAGCGACGAGATTATATTCTAGATTTTATTTCATTTGCTAGGCCATTAACCTCATTTGTCAGAAGTCTTCCTGGTGGAATAAAACAGCAAATTTCGCTTGCAGCAGCGATTTTGCATGATCCAGATGTTGTTTTTTTGGATGAGCCTACCGCTGGAGTTACGCCGGCAATGCGCGCACGATTTTGGGATCTTATTAAAGATTTGGCGCGTTTAGGGAAAACGATTTTTGTTACTACTCATTATATGGATGAGGCTGAACAATGCGAAAGGATAGCCCTGATGCGTACTGGAAAAATAGTTGCTCTTGATACTCCAGATAATTTGAAAAAAATGATGTTTCCGGACAAGCTATATGAATTTGAAGCTAGAGGAGAAATCAGTTACTCCTATATACAAAAACTTAAAGTTCGTCCTGAATTTGAATATTTTGAGCCTTTTGGCCTGAGATTTCATGCTGCTTTTAAGGAATCATCAGAAGTAGAAGAATTTAAAAAAGAATTAGAGTCTGATTTTATTGCTAAAGAGATTAGGCCTACTTTGGAAGATGTTTTTATCAGAACTACTGAGACGAAATAAATATGAACTTTGTTTGGAAAAGAGCAGTGGCGATTGCCCAAAAAGAGGTCTATCACATTATTCGTGATCCGTTTACTATTGCTTTGTCAATTGGTCTGCCAATTTTCATGGTTATTGTTTTTGGCTTCGCTATTGAATTCAATGTAAAAAACATCCATCTTGCAGTATACGATGCAGATAAAACTCAAACATCTAGAGGTTTAATTGATACTTTTGGAAAATCTGCTTATTTTATTATTGATGACGTAAGTTCTCCTGAAGTAGCGGAGCAATCAATAATGAGAGATCGTGATCGAGCAGCGCTTATTATTCCAGGAGGATTTCAAAAAGAACTATTTGCTGGGAGAATATCTCCAGTGCAATTATTGTTGGATGGCTCAGATAACTCAACGGTGGCGCCAATCTTAAGTTATCTTGCATCGATACAAAAGATAGCAGCAAAGCGCCTTGCCGATTTTGATCCAGCACAAAATATAGATATAAAGACCAGATTTCTTTTTAATTCTGAGCTTAATAGCCGTTGGTTTGTTATTCCTGGTCTCATGGTGGCTATTATGTCGATTCTTTCGGTATTATTAACCGCGTTGACAGTGGCTCAAGAATGGGAAAATGGTTCTATGGAACTGTTGCTATCAACCCCTGCAGAACCGCTAGAAATTATTGTGGGTAAGCTTGTGCCTTATGCAATTCTTGGGTTAGGATCTGTGATTTTTGTTTATGCTGTTTCGAGATTGCTTTTTTGTGTTCCCTTTCGTGGGAATCTATTTGTGTTTGGGTTTGGTAGTGTTTTATTTTTAGTAACCTATCTTGCTCAGGGTCTTTTAATTTCAATTGTAACTCGCTCCCAGCATATTGCGATGCAGTTTGCTATGTTAACAGGACTATTGCCAGCACAGTTACTTTCTGGTTTTATATTCCCGATTGAAAGCATGCCAACCTTTTTTAGATATTTTACCATGATTTTACCAGCACGCTGGTTTATGGTTATTTCAAGAGAGTCATATTTAAAAGGATCAACATTTTTTGATTTATGGATCCCATTTTTAGCTTTGGTGGTATTAGGTTGGACCATGATTTTCTTAGCAACCAGGAAATTTAAAAGGGATCTTGAACTATGATATCAATGGCTCTATTGCGTGGTTTTTTCCGTAAAGAATTTATGCAGGCTTTACGTGATCCTAGGATGAAATTCATTTTATTTGTCGCACCTTTGATTCAGCTGATTATATTTGGTGTGGCAATATCCACAGATGTAAAGAACATCCGTTTATGGGCAAACCCTGATTCTAAAGATTACATTTTACAGCATGTTTATGAGCATAGCATTGAGAGTGGGTGGTTTCTGCCAGCCATTGACAATGATGATAATGTAGAGCCTTTTGATCTTTTGCGTGGAGGTAAAATTGACGCGGCAATAATAGCGTCACCAGGTGGTCTTACTAAGGCAATAGGGCGGGGGACAGCTGATTTACAATTGTTAATCGATGCTACTAATGTTATTCAAGCGCAATCGGTTGAGCTCTACATAAAGAATATTGTAAATAATGTTGTAGTACAGGATTTGAATCAAAAGCCCCCAGATAACCCGATATACTTTTCAGTTCGCGTTCTTTTTAATCCAACATTACAAACATCATACTTTATGATCCCCGGAGTAATGTGTTTGTTGATGTGTATTGTCTCTGTGGCATTAACTAATATTTCAATTACTAGTGAAAAAGAAAGTGGTACTTTTGAGATGTTGATAGCTGCTCCCGTTTCGTCGACGGAGATAATTTTAGGAAAGACCATACCTTATGTAATTATTTCAATGTTTAGTGTTCCATTGATTTTGTTTGTAGCAATATTCATTTTTGGCATCCCTATGAGGGGTTCGTTATTGGTTTTAGTTTTTGCTTCATTTGTTTTTGTTTGTTCATGTGTGGCTATTGGAACCTTGATTTCAACCTTCGCGAAAAATCAACAACAATCTATGTTAGGAATGATTCTGTTTCTTTTTCCAGCTGTCATGTTTTCTGGGTTGATGTTTCCTCTTGAAAATATGCCGACAATAATGAAATTCATAGCTTATTTAGATCCGCTCTCGCATTTTTTGGAAATTTTGAGAAATATTATGTTAAAAGGTGGTGAGATCCATTTTATCTCACTTCATGTGGGAATTTTAATTTTGATGGCTGTGATTTTTGTTTATATTAGTTTTAAGAGGTTTCGTACCACATTACAGTGATTTTTTGTAAAATGATGATAATCCATTCGTTTTTTACAGTAATCGTTGCTTTTATATTGTTCTAAACATATTATTCTATAGTATGGTAGCTATAAACAGGTAGGCGCAGGCTTTAGCCTGCGATACCATGTGCCTAGTTAGATAACGCAGGCTAAAGCCTGCGCCTACCCATCTCAAAAATAGTTAGATTTGTTTTATTAAACACTTGTAGCAAGTTGCAACTACTGGATTTAGGATTTAATTTATGCAGTTAATTCGTGGTTTACATAATTTAAAATCAACTTTAGTTAGTGGGTCTGTGGTGACTATCGGTAATTATGATGGTGTGCATCTTGGTCACAGAAAAATTTTAAATTTTGTTAAAGAAAAATCAATTGCGCTTAACTTGCCATCTGTGGTAGTAATTTTCGAGCCGCAACCTGAGGAGTTTTTTGCACAAGATCAAGCGTTACGTTTAACTAGTTTGCGAGAAAAGATTTTTGGGTTAAGTCAGTGTGGGATGGATAAGGTAGTCTTGTTACCATTTAATAGACATTTTGCTACAATTAGTGCAATGAGTTTTGTGGCTGAGGTTTTAATATGCTTACTTCATGTTAAGTATTTGGTTGTTGGTGATGATTTTGTTTTTGGGCATAGGCGAGAAGGGGGCTTTTCTTTATTAGAGCGTGAGGCTGTTGCTGGCGGTTTTGGGGTTACACAGATCCCATCTTTTAAAATCGATGGAGTGCGTGTCAGCAGTTCTTTAATTCGTGCTGCTCTTTTGAGTGATAATTTTGATTTGGCGGCTAAATTTTTAGGTAGGCCATATAGCGTTAATGGAAGAGTAATACATGGTGAGCATCGTGGGCGTGACTTGGGATTTCCTACCGCCAACATCCACTTAAATCGACCTGAACTGCCACTTACTGGGGTCTATCTGGTCAAGGTTTTTGGTTTAAAGCCAAGCCCATTATTTGGTCTTGCAAACATCGGGTTTCGTCCCACTGTATCTGGAAAACAAAAGTCATTTGAGGTATATATTTTTGAATTTAATGCCAATATTTATGGTAAGAGGATTACAGTAGAGTTTTGCAAGAAAATTAGAGATGAGAAGAAGTTTGAATCTGTAACAGAATTGCAGGCGCAAATCAAAAAGGATTTAGAAATGGTTGGAGCGTTGATATGAAATTACCTTTTACAAAGTCAAAGCAGTTAACGCCGATGGCTGCTAATTTTGCGATGTTAACTGCCGCCGCTATTTGGGGCTCAACTTTTCTTGTAATTAAAGAAAGCCTAGTGAATATGCATGCGGTTACATTAGTTTGTTATCGTTTTGCATTGGCCGCTTTATTTATGGGAGTTGTTTTATCATTTTTACAAAAAAAACATTGGAAAAATCCCAAAGAGGGTTTGATTTTAGGTTTATTGTTATTCGCCGCTTATGTTACTCAGGCAATAGCTATGTATTATATGGAGGTAGTTAATGCTGGATTTATAGCGGGATTATTTGTAATTTTCGTGCCTATTTTAAGTTTTATTTCTGGGCGTGAAAAGTTGCGTTTAAATATCGCTGGTGCTGTGGTTTTGGCAGGCGTTGGTTTATGGGTTATTACTGGCGGTATCTCTAGTCTCAAATGGGGAGATTATTTGATGCTTTTTAGTGCAGTAGTATTCGCTACTCATGTTTTATATGCAGATTCAGTGGTGAAAAAAGTTGATATTTTAGTGCTCAACTTTCAACAATTTTTAGTTGTAACTACGGCAAGTTTTTTGGTTATTTTGTTTTTTAAGCTGCCTTTTGTGGTTTCTAATTGGCATGCGGTTTGGGGTGTTCTATATTTGGCTTTATTTGCTAATGTTTTGGGCTATATGGTGCAATTAAGTGTGCAAAAAACCATATCCCCAACTATATTCGCGCTTATTTTATCATTAGAACCAGTGTCTGCGGCTATATTTGCTTGGACTATTGGTGGTGAAAAAATTACTATTCTAGATATAATAGGTGGGTTAATGATTATTAGCGCTATTATTTTTGCTCAAGTGTATCGTAAAGATAAAGTGGTACCGCTGGTTTTGTAATAAATTAGTATTATCTTAATTTCCCCGCTGCTTGCGGTGGGGACAAAGCCATGGGGGATTACCAAGAGGGAGAAACGCAGTTCTCCCCCTTGGGCGAGCCCGGGGTTCATATCCCGGGTGAAGTCAAAAAATTGATTTAGGAAGGAAAAAATATGACAACTTATTCAGTGAATTTACCCGAGACTGGTTTTCCTATGAAAGCTAACTTGCCAACACGTGAGCCCAAAATGCTTGAATTCTGGCAACAACTTGACCTCTATAAAAGTTTTATTACCACTGAAAATTCTCGAGGAAACTTTGTGCTCCATGATGGTCCTCCATATTCTAATGGTGATATCCATTTGGGTCATGCTTTTAATAAAGTCATTAAAGATATTATTAATAAATCTAAGTTGCTTGAGGGGTATAACGTACCCTATGTTCCTGGTTGGGACTGTCATGGTTTGCCGATTGAATTGAATGTTGAGAAAAAAATAGGTAAGGCGGGAGTAAAAGTTTCAGTGGAGGAGTTTATTGCAGCTTGTCGTAAATATGCTATAGAACAAATCCAAATCCAAATGAAAGGTTTTCAGCGTTTGGGTGTTGTTGCTGATTGGGAGAATTTTTATAGTACGATGGATTTTAAGTATGAAGCGAATATTGTACGATCTTTGATGCAGATTGTTGATGCTGGTTACGTAGTACGTGGTTATAAACCAGTGCATTGGTGTATTGCGTGTGGCTCAGCTTTGGCTGAGGCTGAGGTTGAATATCAGGACAAGGTTTCGCCAGCTATTGATATTAGATTCCGCGTGATTAATCCAGAGAAGTTTAAAGTTACGAATCTAAGTATTCCAATATGGACCACAACCCCGTGGACTTTGCCTGCAAATGAAGCAGTTTGTGTGCATCCAAAGTTAAAATATGTGTTAGTAAATTGTGCTACTTTAAATGAACATTTTATAATTGCTGAAGATTTATTGTCCCAGGTTATGCAGCGTTATGGAGAGGGTAATTATAAAGTAGAAAAAGTATATATTGGGGAAGAGCTGCAAGGGCTACAGCTTCGGCATCCATTTTTAGATGATAAAACAGTCCCTGTTGTTTTAGGTGACCATGTTACATTTGATATTGGTACCGGTGCTGTGCATACAGCACCAGCGCATGGACAGGATGATTATAAGGTTGGTTTACAAAATAATCTGCCGATTAAGAATCCGGTTGCTGCTAATGGTAAGTTTTTGGAGTCGACTAGATTTTTTGCGGGTAAGAATGTATTTGAAGCGAATCCCGATGTCATAGTAATACTTAAAGAGCATGACAATTTAATTCATGAAGAAACTTTGCAGCATAGTTATCCTCATTGTTGGCGTCATAAAACCCCTTTAATTTTTCGTGCGACACAGCAGTGGTTTATAAGCATGGATGGTGCTCCCAAGGGTAAGGCAAGTTTGCGTCAACAAGCGCAAGACTCAATCGTGCAGGTGAAATGGTTGCCTGCACAAGGAGAAAATAGTATTAAGAGTATGGTTAATCAGCGCCCTGATTGGTGTATTTCGCGTCAACGGTTTTGGGGATTGCCAATAGCATTATTGGTTCATAAAGAAACTGGTGAGATCCATCCCGAAATGGGGCGATTGATAGAGGAGATTATAGCTCCCAATATTGAGAAGATCGGTCTTGTTTATTGGCATCAAGTAGAAGCGGTGAGTTTTTTAAAAGAACATGCAAAGAATAAGGTTGATGCAGAAAATTATGAGAAGGTTACTGATACTCTTGATGTTTGGTTTAATTCTGGAGTTTCACACTTTTGTGTATTAAAACAGCGCCCCAAACTACATTTTCCTGCTGATCTTTATATCGAAGGTAGTGATCAATATCGTGGTTGGTTTCAATCATCTTTGTTAACTGCTCTTGCTATGGATGGGGAAGCCCCTTACAAAACTGTTGTAACTCATGGATTTACTGTAGATGCTAAGGGCCATAAGATGTCCAAGTCACTTGGGAATGTAATTAGTCCCCAGCAGATTATTGATAAATATGGTGCTGATGTTTTACGATTATGGGTTGGATCCTCTTATTTGCATGATGATCTTGTGGTTTCAGATGAGATTTTTGCTAGAACGATAGATGTTTATCGAACATTGCGTAATACGGCTAGATTTTTATTGGGAAATTTATTTGATTTTAATCCTGTAACTGATCTTGTGCCTGCGAAAAAAATGTTACCTTTAGATCGTTGGGCAGTTACTCAGGTTTTAAATTTAGCCAAGCATAGTCGCGATCATTATGATTTATACCAATTTCATACAGCATCTAACAATTTACAGGTAATTCTTGCTAACGATATTAGTAGTTTTTATTTTAGTGTTATTAAGGATCGTTTATATACAATGGCAGCATCTGGATTGGGTAGACGCTCAGCTCAAACAGCATTATTTCATATTTTAGAGATTCTGGTGCGCTTAACTGCTCCTATTTTAAGTTTTACTGCCGAAGAGATTTGGCAAGAGATGCGAGAAATGGATAAAGCTAAAGGGATAAGTTCCAGAGCAGAATCAGTTTTCATGTCCCGTTGGAGTGAGATAGTTAACGAAACTGATTTTGATCTAACGCAAGATCAGATAACGGACAATGATTGGAGTGAGATCAAAAATTATAGAGCAGAGGTTAATAAGGAGCTTGAAAAACTAAGGGTAAGTGGTGTTATTGGCTCAAGTCTCGCTGCTTTTGTAACTTTATATTGTGATGACAAAATATTGTCGGTTCTTAGAAAATTAAAAGACGAGTTACGTTTTGTATTAATTACTTCATCTGCCGCGGTCAGCGAGCTTTCATCTGCTCCTGAAGACGCAATAGTTACAGGAATCCCCGGGTTAAAATTAGCTGCATCTTCATCTCCTTATAAAAAGTGTTCCCGTTGTTGGCACTATTGTGAGGATGTTGGTTCGAATCAAGAGCATCCAGAGTTGTGTGGCAGGTGTGTGGAGAATTTAGAGGGTGCTGGTGAAATACGTTTATATGCTTGACCTGTTTATTTTGTGGTAGGTGCGGGTTTTAAGTTGAAATGATTTGAGAGTTGCTAGGCGCAGGCTAAAGCCTGCGTTATTTGGGTTGCGCAAGCTTTAGCTTGCGCCTACCATGTTTGCTCCGTGCAATAACAACTTGGTATAATTTCTATATGGCTACCGATATTCAAAAAATCTCCGGTCTTTCCTCCAAAGATGCTGCTTTAAGATTGCGGCGTGATGGTTTTAACGAATTACCGCAAACACGGCAATCACCTTTATTTATATTTATATTAAAGTTATTTCGTGAACCTATGTTTTTACTTTTACTAGGAGGCGTTGCTTTATATTTTATTTTGGGCGACATCGCAGAAAGCATGATGTTATTGGTTTTTGTCATAGTTATTATGGGGATCACTTGTTATCAAGAATATCGCAGTGAAAAAGCGATTATAGCTTTGCGCAATCTTTCAAGTCCGAGGGCATTTGTGATACGTGATGGTAAAGGGATCCGTATTGCTGGTAGGGAGGTTGTGTCTGGCGATATTATTGTTTTGAATGAGGGTGATGCTGTCCCCGCTGATGCTAAACTATTTTCTGTTACAAATCTTTTAGTTAATGAATCAATTTTAACTGGTGAATCGCAGGCAGTGCGTAAATCTAGTGTTGATGAAACAGATACAAGAGATATTGTTCGATCCGGTGGCGATGATTTGCCCTTTGTCTATTCAGGAACTCAGGTAGTGCAAGGAAATGGATATGCTAAGGTCATAGCGACAGGGATCAATACTGAAATGGGTAGGATTGGTGTTAGCCTCAATACTCTAAGTACCGACCGTACCAGATTACAAAAAGAAACCGATTCTTTGGTGCGCAATTTTGCGATTTTTGGTTTTATAATCTGTGCGTTGGTTGTAATTATTTATGGCGTAACAAGGATGGATTGGTTGCAGGGTTCTTTGGTAGGAATCACTTTGGCAATGGCGATTTTACCTGAAGAGTTACCTGTGGTTATTACAGTTTTTCTCGCGCTTGGCACAAGAAGAATAGCGTTGAGCAAGGTTTTAACTAGAGAGATCCCGGCGGTGGAGGCTTTGGGTTCTGCCACTGTGCTTTGTGTTGATAAAACTGGAACTATTACTCAAAACCGGATGACAGTAAGTCAATTATTTGATGGCGATGATAGTTCTGGGGTCTTTGGTTCAACTTTATCGGAAAATTTTCATCAGTTGATGGAGTATGGGGTTTTAGCCAGTCAGCGAGATCCTTTTGACCAGATGGAGATTGCTATTAAGAGTTTTGGAGAGTGCTATTTAAAAAACAGTGAGCATTGGCATCAATCTTGGCAGTTAATTCATCAGTATCCATTATCACGGAAGTTGTTAGCAATGTCGCAGGTATGGGAGTCAACAAATGGAAAGCATTATGTAATTGCAGCTAAAGGAGCTCCAGAAGATATTTTTGAATTATGCCATTTGGATCAGAATAAAATCAAAGAGATACAGTCTGAAGTTGAGGTAATGGCTCATAAAGGATTAAGGGTGATCGGTGTTGCTAAAGCTAGTTTTCCCCAAAAGAAACTTCCAGATGGGCAGCATGATTTTAACTTTGAATTTTTAGGTTTGATCGGGTTAGAGGATCCTATTAGACCCAATGTTTTCGAGTCGGTAAGGAGCTGTTATCAGGCAGGCATTAGAGTGATTATGATTACGGGTGACTATCTTAGCACAGCTAAGGAGATAGCCTCACAGATCGGATTAAATGCAGCTAAAGGAGCGTTTACAGGGGATGAACTTGCCCAAATAAGTGATGAGGATCTAGAGAAAAGAATTAAAGATATAAATATTTTTGCACGAATTTTGCCTGAACAAAAATTACGAATTGTGAATGCATTAAAAGCTAACGGCGAAGTTGTAGCTATGACTGGTGATGGGGTGAATGATGCTCCAGCACTTAAATCTGCTAATATTGGGGTAGCGATGGGTGGGCGTGGTACTGATGTTGCTAGAGAGTCAGCAGGCTTAGTCTTACTTAATGATGATTTTTCATCGTTGGTTACATCTATTAGATTAGGTCGGAGAATTTATACTAATATCAAAAAAGCCATGGTTTATCTTTTAGCGGTTCATTTACCGATTATTTGTTTGACGGCAATCCCGGTTATATTTAAATGGCCGTTACTACTTTGGCCAATTCATATAGTGTTTCTTCAGTTAATTATCGATCCGACCTGTTCTATTGTGTTTGAGGCTGCACCTGAAGAGGCCGATATAATGATGTGTCCACCCAGACGGAGTAAGGAAAAACTTTTTAATCGTAGGAGTGTTTTTTTGGGTTTGATGCAAGGTTTTGGAGTTTTAGTTTTGAGTTTGGGTGCTTTGCTAGTAACTAAATTTTTGGGTTGGAGCGAAACTGATACTCGCGCACTTGTTTTTGCTGTTCTAGTTATATCTAATATTGCACTAATTTTTGTTAATCTTTCTGAGCATTTTTCATTGGCAAATAGGGATATTTTATCTAATCGTGTTTTATGGATAGTGGTTTTTACAACCTTGAGTTTTTTAACCGCAGTTTTAACTATTCCAACTTTAAAGGAGCTGTTTTATTTTTGAGGCCGTAAGTAGGGACTTTGTTATTTGCTAAAACATCGTTATTAGAAACGATAAGCAATACAAAGCAAGATGCTTTTGTGCAGCTTAAACAGAGTGCTTGCTTGTATAATGGGGGTCTTGCAATCTGAAAATCTTGTATTCTGGATCCCGCGGTCAAGCCGCCAGACAACAGCTTTAGTTCTTTGTCGCCCCGTTGAAGAACGGGGCCTAGAGAAAAATAGCAAAAAACTTCTGATTGCAACAACGCTTAAATAGGGTGTAGCCTTTCGGAAGGCGCTATAGTCTGCATAGAAATAACCCACGATCCCGCGGACTTACATTGCAAGATCGTGGGTTGTAAAATGCTATTTAGAGCATAATGCTTCATATGCAGCATTTAATAAAGATTGGGCCGATTCTGCAGCCTTCAAATCATTTTGATTTTTGTCGGGATGAGTCATATATGATAATTTACGGTAAGCTATTTTAACTTCTTTGCAATTTACAGTCCCAGTGCTGTTTATTCCAAGAATATTTCCAGCTTCCGTATTATTAAGACTTTGACTTTGAGCTTTTGGAATCAGATAATCAAATTTTCGTAGTATGCTGTGCAAAGTTTGCTTTGGGCTTAATTTATTGTTAAGAGTGTCGATGGTTGGGAAAAATATTATTGTGTAATCGCCTATTGCCAAAGATTCAGATTTCCAAGTTTTACCATTATTGGTGCTTGAGAATAGTTTTTTATTGGTTACAACCCAAATATTGTTATTTTGGG
>JAHIYS010000236.1 GCA_018814965.1 Gammaproteobacteria bacterium | reverse complement strand
CGCCATAATAAGTAGTTTTCCCGAAGGAATAAATATAACAGCCCAGCCAAAGACTCGCGTTGTTTGCGAGTCGCAGGGTTGGGTAATTGAGCATAAAACTTCAGATTTCAGCAGCCTCCCTATAGTATCCAATCTTAAGATATGACATCTCTAGCGTCATGTTTTGAACCAGACTTTTGCTCTTATTTTATCTGTGCTATGATTGCTCCTATATGGTGTGGTTAGGTATTTCTGATGCAAGTGAAGCTGTTAATAAGGAAAGGTTATTATGAAAATTCTTAATTGGGTTCGGTTGGTTGGGGTCTTAATATTATTAATTTGCAGTTCTTTTACTTCGATAAATGCTCAAACAGAGGGTGATTCAAAACACCTGCTTTTTAATTCAAAAGCTGCGTTTGCACGCCTTGATGGAGTAAAAGGGCAACCTATTGTTAAACCGAGCGATCTTCCAGCCGCTAATCTTTCTTTAGAAAAGATCGAGAAGTTGCGAGGCGATGCTGAAATATGTGTTGAAAAGGCTAATGCTCAATTAACGATTTTGCAAAAGTTGTTAGATAATATTCAGTCAATTAAGGGCAAATCTCCTGTTGAAAAAAAGGATGAATTTAAGTATTTAGAAGATAAGAAGGACTATTATACTCAACAAACTATTGATTGCCGGATTTTTCTCTTTCAATCTCAAGAAGTATTGACAGGGCTTAGAGGAGATATACAAAAAATAAATACGCAGGTTAAGTTGAAGCGCGCGACCCCGGCTTGGAGTTTATTGGGGATTGGGGAAGTATTATTTAATGACTTTGATAGCCAAAAATTTTATCAGGTAAGCGGGATTTCTAATTTTACCACAGGGTCATTAATCGGGCTTTTTGCGCTTATTATTATATCATTATCCTTGGCATTTTTTATCCGTCATAAATGCTCTGGTTGGCTTAATAAGCGGATAGAGAAGCAAAAGGTATCAGTAACTTTAGTAACAGTTACAAAACACTATATAATTCCTATGCTATTGACTGGAACCATATCTGGTTATCTGGCTATTCTATTTTTTGTTGTGAATCCCAGTCCATTGATAGAATATATAAGTTACGCCTTTTTTATTTATTCAATGTCATTGGCATTTTTAAACCTGCTATTTTTGGGTCCTAGGCCTTTATTGCCAATTATCCCTGAGTTTCAAAATTATGGTCGATCACTGTTTATAAGATTAACTGTGTTACTAACCTTTTTCTTTATAACAAGCCTTATTTTTATAACATTTATTAACCAGGACTTGTCTTCCCAGCTAGTGGAGATGGCGCGTTCATTTTTTCTGGTGTTATTGAGCGTTAATGTTGTTTGGATTAGTTGGTTATTTGCGTCGTTACCATTTTTAGCGTATGAGCATAAAAAATCTTCAATCTTTATTAAAATAATACTAGTCACGCTAATATTTATTATCATCATTACCCAAGCTCTAGGTTACTATCGTTTGTCCTCAGACGTTATTTTTGGGGCGATATATATTCTTTTAGCATTGGCTGCGTTTTATGTCGTATCAATGATGGTGGGTGGAATAGAGCTTATTTTAAATAACCGAGAAAGTGGGTTTTCGAAAGTTATTCGTCAGCATTTAGGGGTAGAGTATTCCAAAGATATTACAGAGTTTTTGTTTATTAAAATCGCAATCTATATCTATGCAGCGTATGGTTTTACGTTAATAGTATTGATGTCATTTGGTGCTTCTTTAAATTATATTGATAAGCTGAATATAGGATTTATGGATGGAATTGTTTTAGGGAAAATCAAGATAATTCCTTTCCAAATAATATTAGCTTTATTTATATTTGGAACACAGCTTATTTTAGGCCGATGGTTAAAAAATATTATTATAAGAAAGCATAAATTACAAAATAAAAAAGATACTCAAGATGCTATGGCATCATTGTTTAGTTATCTCAATTTCTTTTTAGCTTTAATTGTGGCGTTGATTGTTACTGGGATAGACTTAACTAGTTTAACGGTAGTTGTGGGTGCATTGTCAGTTGGTATTGGTTTGGGTCTTCAGGATATAGTAAATAACTTTATTTCTGGTATTATTTTATTAGTAGAAAAACCGATTAAATCAGGGGATAGGATTCTTATAGATGGGCAGGATGGTTTTGTTAAAAAAATTCGCTTGAGATCAACTCGGATCAAAACTATGTCGAGGAAGGATGTTATAATACCAAATTTAAATTTCATTACTCAAAAAATAACCAATTATACCTATAGCAACGAGCAGGTTAGAGTTTCGTGTAAAGTTGGTGTTTCTTATGATAGCGATGTGGATCTGGTTAAAAACACTCTGCTTGAGTTGGCGGCAGCATGTCCTGATGCCGTTCAAGATGAAGTAAGTAAGCCAACAGTGTTTTTTACTAAATTTTCTGAGAGCAGTATGGATTTTGAGGTTTACTTTACGGTTGCCAATGTTAACAAAGTATTTTCTGCTGTTAGCGATGTAAATACGATGATATATAAAGAATTCAAAAACCGTAATATTGAAATTGCCAACCCTCAATTAGATGTTCATTTTAGAAAACCTAAAATTAAAGACGAGAATCATATCTTGGGTTCAGCAGGTCCTGGTTAAACTATAGCCTTTCTTAGTTAAAAAGATGGTAGGTCGCTGCTATGAAAAGTTGTACACAGGGATCGATCCTCATGCAATAATATTGTATTTAAATGAGGCCTAGTTCTTGTTATCCATCCCCAGCATAAAATCATTACTTACCGCTAGTAGGGTGGTGTAACTCCTGTATTTAGAAATGGCGTCCCGGAGAGGATTTGAACCTCCGACCTGTCCCTTAGGAGGGGACTGCGCTACCCAGCTGTGCCACCGGGACGTTACGCAAAAATAAATATTATCTCATTATATTCATGAGTTGCTGTTACTTGCAACTCTTGAATATATTGCTCATAAAGACTCTGTTGCAATCTGAAGCTTTTTGCCTATATTTCCTCTGGACCCAGTTTTTCAATGGGGCGACAGGCCTTGGTAATTGTCGTCGGGCCGCCACGTTTTAAGACATAACGGGGCGGCGCCTGACCGCTGGATCCAGATTTTAAAAATTTCAGATTGCAACTGGCCTATAAAATACTATGGTAGAAACTAGGATACCTTTGCCAGCAATTTTCCAGTTAACTTTATTGGTAGACCGGTGATGCTGTCTTTGGTGCCCCTGATTTTTAAAACATGCTGACTTATTATAGGGGTGTCTAGAGAGAATCCTCCGGCGCAAGCTAAAATACTCTCTTCGGCAACTATTTTTTTGATAAGTTCATTTGATATCGGTTTGAACCAGATTGTAGCTGTGCTTATGCCCGCAGAGTGTTTTTTATTTTTGGTGTTAGTGACTACTATGCCAGTAATAGTTTGTGCTGGGTGTTTAGCATACATAGCTAAAAATTTTTTTGCTTCTTTTTTATCTTTAGGTTTTTCTAAAATTTTATTGTTACAAATTACCACTTGATCGGCGGTAATGAGTACGGATGGTTGTTTTATTTTGGGCAAAAGGGCATTGGCTTTGGCATATGCTAGATTTATAACTAACTTTTTTGGATCTTTATTTCGGATCCGTTTTTCATCTATATTTGGATCCATTACAGAAAATTTATATCCCATCCGGGTTAGAATTTGTTTGCGACCAAGTGATTTTGATCCTAGGATTAAGTTTTTAAGTTTGGAGATTGGATGTTGGAAAAATGGTTTTATTTTGGGTTGTTTTTTGTTCATCTTAATATCTAATATTCAGGCTTGATCTCTGTTTTTGGTGGAGCCGAGGAGGATCGAACTCCCAACCTCCGCATTGCGAACGCGGCGCTCTACCAACTGAGCTACGGCCCCAATCAAAACATTCATCAGCAAAAACTTTTCCCACCTGACCCCGTTTAGAAGCATAACGGGGCAACGGCTACGGCCCCAATCAAAACATTTTTTAGCAAAAACTTTTCCCAACTGACCCCGTTTAAAAGCATAACGGGGCGACGGCTACGGCCCCAATCAAAACATTTTTTAGCAAAAACTTTTCCCAACTGACCCCGTTTAAAAGCATAACGGGGCGACGGCTACGGCCCCAATCAAAACATTTTTTGGCAAAAACTTTTCCCAACTG
>JAHIYS010000235.1 GCA_018814965.1 Gammaproteobacteria bacterium | reverse complement strand
GAAAAATTTTAAATGTTGAAAAGGCTCGCTTTGATAAAATGTTAGCCTCAGAAGAGATTGGAAATTTAATTACTGCTTTAGGTTGCGGAATTGGAAGAGAGGAATATAACCCAGATAAAATCCGTTATCACCGCATTGTAATTATGACCGATGCTGATATCGATGGCTCCCACATTCGCACCCTGATTTTAACTTTCTTCTATCGTCAGATGCCAGAACTAATTGAGAATGGTTATATTTATATAGCCCAACCACCTTTATATAAAGTCAAAAAAAATAATACTGAACGCTATCTTAAAGATGACCATGCATTAAGTAATTTTTTAGTGCAGCTAGCTTTGGAAAAAACCCAACTATTTACCAGCGCTTCAGCTAGTCCAATTAGCGATTCCATATTAGAATCTTTGATTTTGGATTACAGCACATCTTTACAAATAATTGAGCGCTTAGCACGCAGATACCCTAAAGTAATTTTAAACGCGATGCTAAAACTACCTCAACTACATAACAATCAACTGCATGACAAAGAAGAAGTAAAAAAATGGTCTGAATTATTAAAAACCGAACTCGAACTTTCCAAAAAAGAAGGATCAACTATTAAGGTTGATACCAAAGAAATAACCGATAAAAATATTTTTGTTCCAGCTGTAACTATGACTGTTCATGGCAATACCATTGAACATGTTCTACCCTCAAGCTTTTTTTCTTCTGGGGAATATCAGCACCTAGCAACCTTATCTGAAAAAATAAAAGACTTGATTGTGCCAGGATCATATATAGTTCACGCCGACCATAAAGAAACAATTACTAGTTTTGAGGCTATGTTTGATTGGTTAATGGCTAATGCCAAAAAAGGGCTTGGGTTGCAACGCTACAAAGGTCTTGGAGAAATGAATCCAGACCAACTATGGGATACGACAATGAATCCTGAAACAAGAAGCATGCTAAGAGTCACTATTGAAGATGGTGTTGCTGCTGATCAAATATTTACCACTCTTATGGGAGATCATGTGGAACCAAGGCGTGAGTTTATTGAACAAAGAGCCTTAGAGGTTGTAAATTTAGACGTTTAAAATCCATTTTTTATGGGGTCTTGTAAATGGCAAAAAATTTAGTTTTAATCTTAAATTGTGGAAGTTCTTCCATAAAATTTGCGGTTATAGACCCTCAATCAAGCCTGGTCTCCTTATCTGGGCTAGTTCAAAACATCGGATCTCATGATGCCAACATTAAGTACAAACAAGAAAAACAAGCAGAAACCCATAAGCTACCAAACATTGATTATCACGAGGCTCTCGTTGCAATCATCAAAATAATCCAATCTTTTAAAAACATTACTACTGATATAAAAGCAATTGGTCATCGGGTAGTACATGGTGGAGAAAAATTTACAAAGTCAGCAATTATCACTGAGAAAGTTCTCCAAGCTATTCGTGATTGCTCTACATTAGCTCCTCTTCATAATCCTGCAAATGTCCTTGGCATTGAAAGTACTATGCGAGAATTTCCTGGAATAAAACAGGTGGCTGTTTTTGACACCGCTTTCCATCAAACAATGCCAGAATATGCCTATATCTATCCCATTCCATATGATTTGTATCAAAAATATGGGATCCGTCGTTATGGTTTTCATGGGACCAGTCACCGCTTTGTTTGCAATCAGGCTGCACTCGCTTTGGAAAAGAACATCAATAAATGTGCTTTTATTACTGCACATCTAGGCAATGGTTGTAGTGTAGCTGCAGTTTTAAATGGCAAGAGCGTTGATACCTCAATGGGATTCACCCCCCTCGAAGGTTTGGTAATGGGAACACGCTCTGGGGATATAGATCCCAGTCTCCACGTTCATCTGGTAGACAACTTAGGCTACGATATTCACAAAGTAACAGACATATTGAATAAACAAAGTGGTTTACTTGGGATTTCTGGCACTGATTCAGACATGCGCACCATAGAAAGCAAAGCTATTGCAGGAGAGAAAAGGGCTCTATTAGCTCTTGAGATCTTCTGCTACCGTTTAGCAAAATATATTGCTTCATTAACAGTTCCTCTAGGAAGAATTGATGCTTTAATTTTTACCGGTGGAATCGGGGAAAATTCTCCTATAGTTAGAGAAAGGACCTTAACCTGGATAAAACTTTTGGGGTTTAAGATTGATCTAAAACATAATGATGCAAATGGCAAAGAAAATAATGGGATTATTACTAAAGAAGGGAGCCCAATAGCAATGGTAGTACCAACAAATGAAGAGCTGCTTATAGCTCAAGACACTTTAGCTTTAACACTAAACTCTTAATTTATTTTTTGGTGCATAATTAGAAATATATTTAATTTTTTATAGGTACTACAGTGACTCGTACAATCATACTAATACCAGCAGCTTTAGATGTCGACCCGAAGATACCTGCAAAAAACCTAAAAGCATTATTGGTAGAACAAAATATTCCTACCGCTATGTTGCCAGAACTCGATCCCAACATCGTAGAACAATTTCTAGCTCCGGATCTTTTAGATGATTTGCTCATAGCCATCACCAAACAACACGAACAACTTTCAGCGAATAATGAGGTGGTTATTGTCCAGGGATGCCCCATAAACAAACCTTATGCAGCAGAATTAAATTTTTCTATTGCCACCTCATTAGGGGCGGCTATAGTTTTTGTCACCACATTAGAACCAGGTTTAGAAAAATCTCTTCGTGAACTAAAAATTGTTAGCAATCCTTACCAGCATCGCTACAAACAAACAATTATTGGGTTCATTGCTCATCCAAACTCAGACTTAGAACTATCTTTAATAGAAAAACATATGGATCTTTTTGATTTGAAACTTCCATTAATAAACGACTCGAATAATAACATTGATTTTGCTTCAATAAAGAACTTTTTAGATCATCCAATAACAACGCCCCTGACACCAGCAACATTCAAATACCATCTGATTGAAAAGGCAAGAGGCGCTAATAAAAAAATAGTTCTTCCTGAAGGGGAGGAGCCCCGCACCATTGAAGCAGCAAATATTTGCGCCCTTCAAGGTATTGCTCAATGTATTTTGCTTGGAGATGAAAATAAAATTCTTAGCACCTGTGACACCCTAAAAATAACCCTAAATGAAAAAATAGAAATCATCAATCCCAAACGTGTGGCAGAAAAGTATGTTGCTCCTTTATGTGAGGTTAGAAAATCTAAAGGCTTGTCTGTTGAAGAAGCAAGAAAACAATTAGAAGACCAGGTAATGGTTGGCACCATGATGCTACACCTTGACGAAGTTGATGGCCTAGTATCAGGAGCAATACATACAACAGCAAATACTATCCGACCAGCTTTTCAAATTATAAAAACCCCGCCTGACGTAAAACTAGTTTCATCCGTATTTTTTATGTGCCTGCCAGAACAAGTTTTAGTTTTTGGTGATTGCGCCATTAATCCTAATCCCACACCAGAAGAGCTTGCCGATATTGCCATTCAAAGCGCAAAATCTGCGGCCTCATTTCACATCACCCCTAAGATAGCTATGTTAAGTTATAGCACTGGAACCTCTGGTTTTGGGCCAAGCGTTGATAACACAATAGCTGCTACCAGTATTGTAAAAACACTACGCCCCGACCTAGAGATTGAAGGACCAATACAGTATGACACCGCAGTTTCCGAAGAAACTGCTCGAATAAAACTCCCCGACAGCAAAGTAGCTGGACATGCCAATGTATTTATCATGCCTGATTTAAACGTAGGTAATATATCTTACAAAATGGTTCAGCGTAATACTGGGATAGTTTGTGTAGGACCCATGTTACAAGGATTACGAAAACCAGTTAATGATCTATCGCGTGGTTGTTCAGTAACTGACATTGTTTTTACAATCGCTATTACTGCTGTTCAAGCTTTAGATAAACAATAATATAAATTAGTATCATTGTGATTATGACCGTAAATTATAACGAACAAAACATCCAACAAACAATATTGGAAGCCATTACCCCCTTAATGAGAGACCCCAAAACCACTCATTACTTCGTTAAAAGCTGTATCGTAGAACAACTAAAATCTACCGTTGAAAACCATAGTAAGATTTTGGTTGATAAAGATACTTTTTTACCAGATGAGATAGAGCTCATGAAGAAAAGCACCCTAAATGAACTGGAATGCTATATTTTTCCTGACACCCATGAGGGACCAGATGAATTTAAGGTTAAATTTAGAGAAACCTTTTTTTCGTTTTCAAACCGAGGTGGTAATACAGAGCTAAGGGGGGAAAGATTACGACTGATGCTCACAGATTTAAAAGAGAAAAATCCTAATCTAACCCTATATGATGCTCTAACTAAGTTTATACAACACCCTGGTCTTATGACAGAATATTTTGCTACTCCAGTTTTTCAAGCAGACCCCCATAAAGAAGAGATCTTTGCCACTTTAACTAAGTTAAGTGAAGCAGGATTGGACTATCTTTGGGTTGG
This sequence comes from Gammaproteobacteria bacterium, assembly GCA_018814965.1. Classification (GTDB taxonomy): domain Bacteria; phylum Pseudomonadota; class Gammaproteobacteria; order UBA9339; family UBA9339; genus UBA9339. Next base: position 8,716 of record JAHIYS010000235.1, on the reverse strand, counting down.
AAAATCCCAAAACATTTCAGAAGATGAATTAGAGGAAAACTTAAAACGGGCTTTTTCCTCCCATAATAAAGAATTATTAACCCTTGCCTTGGCTGGCGGTTCAGAAGAAGATCTTTGCCAATTCTTGCAAAGTAAAACTGGTCTAACAAAAACAATAGAGCAAGCTGAAATAAAAAAAACTGGTCTAATTCAAGCCAATGAGTGGCTAAAAACGGTTCAAGATTTAACAAAACAAAATCCCAAGGCTCAACCCATGGCAACCGCAGCAAAAAACTTGCTTGATTGGTATTCACAAGAAAATCCCGATCTAACCCAAGAAAAAAAGATAGTAAATGATTTTAAAATCGCAGGAAATGAAGCACAAAAAACCCACTTAGACATTTTGAGCTGGAAGAATATATTAAAAATATTCTCTTTTATTCCAAGCATTGCAAACCTAATGAAGTCTTCTCGAAAATCACTTTGGATAAAACATGAAGAAACAGCAAGATGTTCTCTTCCTCAAAAAACCATTGAGGCATTAAACAATCCACCAAACGATCCCCAGGGACCAGAAAAAGAGCAACCGACTATAGGCTCTCCTGCAATTTAGAAAGAATGGGATCTTCTCTTTAGCCCTACTTTAATCCTCCCTTTGTGGGTCTATTGCGATCCGAGGTTTTTTGCTGTCATTGCAAGCCAAAGACGGAGCAAATTCAATGGAGGAAGCTGAATTACTTTTGTTTAAAGAAGCTGTTGCAATCTAAAAATCTTGTATTCTGGATCCCGCGATCTTCGCCGCCCGACGACAACCATCAAGATTGTCGCCCCGTTGAAAAACGGAGCCCAAAAAAAATAGCAAGAAACTTCAGCTTGCAACAGCCACTTAAATAAGAAAACCAGTGGTTAAAATTCATGCGCCTAATCCATACTGCCCAAAGACAATAAAATTTATAGCCATGCCATAATCCTTTCCGCCAACAGCAGTTTTCTGGTAGTTAATGTCTGTGATCTTTGTTAAAATTAGAATATTATTTTAAAATAAAGGCTCGTTACCATGTTGCCAACAACTTCGCAGTCAATTTTGAATCTATTTATCAATACCTTTAAGTCATATAAGTCACTTGCCGTTCCTTTTTTAAAGATTTCTTTTTTACCAATAATTATTTCTGTGATTGTTTCTGGTTTGATTGTATCTTGCCGTTTATTTCATTTTTCCTCCATATGTCTTCCCCGCATTGGTTTAAATGAATTGCTAACAGCTAGATTAGTTTATTCTGATTATATGTATTACGCTTTGTTTTTTCTTACTCTATTTGTTTTTGGTGTCATTTTCTTTGGTTGGCTTACCTCATTTATATATAATATCATTGCTAATGGAGTGGTTGATTATATTTGGCCCCTAAAAAATACTTTTAATAAATTTTCCACATTGGCAATCGTATCTCTAGTTTTCTTAATCCCAAGTGTTGCCATAGTTCTTCCTCTTTACATAATTAATCATGGCAGACCTTTAGAAAGCCTTCCTTTTATAACACTAAGATTAATATTTCTCCCAATAACATACTTAATGATTATTTCCTTATTTGAGATCTTGCTAAATGAAGCTCGAGTTTTTCCTTCAATAAAAAAAGCGCTTTCTATCATTTCCAATATTAGATCTATATTGCGAATCTATGGTTTTATTCTGTTGTTTTGGATAATGGAAGTAATAATATGGGTTATTATCTTAAAATTATTGTTTATGCTTGTTGAGATTATGCACTATTTCCTTAGGTCTATTATTGACACAGGATCGCTGGGTTTAATATTACTAACCTCCTATCATGCCTTTGCCATCTTGGTTTTTTTATTTGTTTTTTCGCTAAAAATAACCGGGTTGATTAATTTATATAACGACCTAATTATACGCCATGGCAAACGAAACCAATAGATTATTTATAATCCTTTTCTAAGCTTAGGATTTTACATTTAAAATTGCGCCTAGTTGTCGTCCCGCGGCGAAGACCACGGGATCCAGTATGTAAGATTTTCAGATTTCAGCAGCCCCAAAATTTAAATCCCTCAAATTTTGTAACACGACGACATTTATCAAACGCTGCAATAATCAAGAGCAAAAAAACCAAACCTGATAATTAACATTAGTAAATGGGGAGGGGACAAACCTTGGCTAAGAACGAATAATTTTCCCTGTTTTAAACTCACAAATCTGGGTTGGCTTACCAAGCGTTCCTACTCTTCCTGAAAACACATAATCAATGCTATTAATAACTTTTTTATCCAACTGTGATAATTTTTTTATTGGCGAACTCTTAGATAAATTAGCGCTAGTAGAAACTATTGGCCCACCAAATCCTTGACAAATATTTTTTGCTACCAAGTGGGAAGTAACGCGAATAGCGATTGAATTGAATTTTCCGGTAATCCATCTCGGGGCCTTTTTAGTTGCAGGAAATATCCATGTGATAGGATAGGAATCTTTTTCTGTGATTTTTTTACATTTTTTTAAATCTAAATTTATTAAATCCTTAACCTGATCCCAATTTGCGGCAATCAAAATCAATCCTTGTTTAACATCGCGTCGTTTTATTTTTAATAGTCTTAAAACTGCGGTTTCATTAAAAGGATCACACCCTAAACCATAAACCCCTTCAGTAGGATAAAGGATTATTCCGCCTTGTTGTAAAACTTTAATAATCTGATCGCTTTTTTTTAGCATTTTCTTTATCCTCCAGCCTACACCCACCCCTTTTGTTACTTCCCAACACAAAATTCAGAAAAAATCTTTCCCAATAAATCGTCAGGTGTAACCTCTCCAGTAATCTCACCCAGAACCATCTGGGCGTTATTTAACTCTTGGGCTATTATTTCTATTTTACTACTTACCAACAGATCATTATTAATATTTTCTAAATATTTTTCCGCTTTATCTAAAGCATCTAAATGTCTTACTCTAGCGCTAAAACCATCCTCTATTGTACAAAACCCAGCCTTATCTTTTAGGTGCTCTTTTAATAAATCAATCCCCTGACCAGTTTGCGCTGAAAGGTAAACAGTATTTATACCCCCCTCTTTACTGATTTTCTCGGGTTCGCCGGTTAAATCAATTTTATTATATAAAACTGTAAGATGACAATTATCTGGGATCTCTTTTAAAACTGCGCTGCTTAACTCCATAGAGTTACGATTCCTATTAACATCCCCATCTATCATCAATAAAACATGATCAGCTTTTTTAATTTCTTCCCAAGCGCGACGAATCCCCTCAACCTCAATCAAATCTGGTTTATCATTAAATCCCGCTGTATCTAACAAGTTAAGAGGCAATCCATCAAGTTGGGTCCATACATGTAATACATCTCGTGTGGTTCCAGGAATATCAGTAACTATTGCTGTATCTTGCCCACTAAAACAATTAAGCAAGCTAGATTTACCTGCATTGGTATCACCGGTAATAACCACATTTATCCCATCACGCAAAAGTATCCCTTGTTTAGATTTGTTTTTAAGCTCTTTAATTTGGCCCAAAACATCACATATCTTTCTTTCAAAATCATTAGGTATTGTTTTTTCAACCTCTTCCTCTTCAACAAAATCAATTGCAGCTTCAATAGATACACGTATATCAATTAAGTCCGCTACCAACTTATTTATTTTTTTTGAAAACTCCCCTTGTAAAGAGCGAGCTGCATTTTGTGCGGCTTGAGATGAAGAAGCATTGATTAAATCTGCTACCGCCTCCACTTGGATCAAATCAAGTTTATGATTTAAAAAACCTCTTTCAATAAACTCCCCTGGCTTAGCAAGCCTGGCTCCAAGATCCAAAACTCGTTGTAGCAAAAGATCCATAACCACCTGGCCACCATGACCATGTAACTCAAGAACATCTTCGCCAGTAAATGATTGTGGGGCAGAAAAATAGATCGCAAGACCTTGGTCAATTATTTTTTTGTCGGTTGAAAAAAAATTACTTGAATTAACAATACGCGCTTTAATGCTTTTTCCTAAGATTTCATGGGTTATTGATAAAACCATGGGCCCAGACACACGAATGATTCCAACCCCACCCCTGCCTGGAGGAGTTGCTTTAGCAGCTATAGTTTCGGTTTTGTTTTTCATCTTAGAGCATAGCAAATGGTTATTAAGGAAGTTCAAAATATTCTGGCTTTATGCTACTTCTTTTTTGTTACGACATTTCTGAAGCCATTACAAATTAAATATATTTTTTTCTTTTTTTATTTAGCGCCCAACATAATTGTTGGGCACAGCAATTTCATCCATATCCTTACATTTGACCTTTTTATGGTTTTCTACAAATCATAACACCAGCGGCAAGCCTTCTATTGATATACCACTGCTGCAAAATAGAAAGAATATTACTTACCAACCAATATAAAACCAAGCCAGAAGGAAAGTTTAAAAAGAAAAATGTGAAAATTACCGGCATAAACATCATCATTTTAGCTTGAGTAGGATCAGCAGATGTTGGGCTAAGACGTTGTTGTAAAAACATACTTATTCCCATTAATATCGGTAATATATAAAAAGGGTCTGGCGCCGATAGATCGTGAATCCAAAACATAAAAGGGGAGTGTCTCAACTCTACCGCGCTAATTAAAACGTAATATAGAGCGATAAAAAATGGAATTTGAACTATCATTGGTAAACAACCGCCTAAATTCAAAGGATTAATTTTTTCCTTTTTATATAACTCCATTGTTGCTTGCTGGAGTTTTTGCCGATCATCCCCATAGCGTTCTTTAAGAGCCTGCATTTTTGGCATAAGCTCCCTCATTCTAGCCATAGAGCGACAGCTGCTTTCTGAAAGTTTATAAAACACTGCTTTAATTAAAATCGTTATTAAAATAATTGACCAACCCCAATTTCCAATAAACTTATAAATATTTTTTAAAATCCAGAAAAACATTATTGAAATTGGCCACAACCAACCATAATCAACCGTTCTATCCAACCCCTTAGCTAAATGACCCATGTTATCAGCTGTTTCTGGACCAACATATAAAATAGAACTGATTGTTGCTGTTTTTCCAGGAGAAACAGTTATCGCTTTTTCTCCAAAACCAATAGTGTATATACCATTATTTAGATTACTAAAATAACGATAGGTTTTTGTTTGATCTGGGACCCAAACACTTAAAAAATAACGTTGCTGCATAGCAGCCCAACCACCTTGGCTATCCCGAAGAAACCCGTTTTTATTTTTTACTGCAGATTCAATATCGGAAAAACTTACTTTTTGATAGGGTACTTCTAAACTAGAAATTGCTCCCCCAGTATATGTGCTAAAATGAAATAATCCTTTTGATGGATCAAAGTTCTTGCGCTCTATCTGGGCATAAAACTGTCCGCTCCACTCTTTGTTTGATTTATTATTAATCTCATAATCAACAACAATATCGTATTTGTTTTTAGTAAAAGTAAATATTTTGAAAACAGTTACTCCGTTGCCACCAGACCATACAAGTTTAACTTTTATATTTTCTTGCCCCTTATCTAGGGTGTATTCTTTTTGGGAAAAACTATATTGCGCTTGTTTGTTATTTAAATCTGGACCCTGTTCCCCAACAAGACCGCTTTCTGCAATATAGTACTTTGTGGAATCATCGTTTAAAAACTGCACCGGTTGGTCTTGGTAAATAACATTTTTGTATTTTAATAAATCAGCTTTAACTACATTACCGCCAACACTATCAATAGCGACATCTAAAACATCTGTATGCACTTTAATCAATCTCGATGATGGGATCTCTAGTAAGTTTGATTGGTTTTTAGTTGTTGTGGGAGTTGCTGTGTTTTGAGGTATAGATACATTATTAGCTGAAGGTTCTTTACTAATATTATTAGAAGTAATAGCTGTTGGAGTTTGATTAGTTTGACTATAATCCTTCTGCCAAGCTTCCCATAATGCAAAAACAACGACACCTAACGCCACATACAGTAAAAGTTTTTTATCTATCATAAAGACTCCACAATTTTTATTTTTTCTATTGCTCTCTCTGGCACTGGATCATATCCTTCCCCGGTATACCAAGGATGGCATTTTATTATTCTTTTAAATACTAACCATGCCCCATAAAAAAACCCATATCTCTCAACTGCAATCTGGGCATATAAAGAACAACTTGGGAAAAATCTACATTGGTGTCCCAAAAAAGGGCTGATAAAAAACCTGTATCCTTTTATTAATAAAATTGCACTTTTTTTAAGCATAATTTTGTTCTACTTTATTTAAACCATCTATCATCAAAGAATTTAATTCTTTTCCTAAAAAATTCTCTGCGTTTTTTTTACCAACAATCAAAATATCAACACCTTGAAATCTATTTTGGTTTAAACGGAAACTTTCCCTAACAACCCTTTTAAATCGATTCCTCTTTGTTGCTTGATGTATGTTTCTTTTGGGAACAATTACTCCCAATCTTGGGTAAGAGAGATCATTATCGCAATAATAAATAATAAACGCTTGTGTATGTATTTTTCGTTTTGTTTTCTTAAATACTTGTTTGAATTGAGGGTCGGTCAATAAGCGTATTTTGCGCGGAAATGTATATTTCATTAAGCACTGAGCCGTTTCCTTCCTTTAGCTCGACGACGGTTTATTACTGCTTTACCGTTTTTAGTTGCCATTCTGGCGCGAAACCCAATGGAACGCTGCCTTTTTATTTTACTTGGTTGATAGGTTCTTTTCATATTCTTCTAGTCAAAATGTTTCAAAATTTCAGGAAGGGTAATGTTATTAAGTTTAGAGGGGTTTGTCAAAGAAGGATTTAAATAGTTTTTATGTTGTATTTTATATAGTTATTGTTTGTATTCTTATAAAGATTATTATTATTACTGGTGCGTATTTCGGTGGGTAACACTAAATAAGCATTATTTATCAATTGGTTATAAAATAAATTGCTTGTGGATTCATTGCTTAAATCCTGTGTTGTTTTAAAGAAATCAAAGATATTTACAAGTAATCCACAGGTTTTGTTGGAAAATCCCATTAATTTAAATTTTAATCTTAAGGGGGGATTAAAAAATAATTAATTAAATAAGAAGGAAAATGAATGTTTTGGGGTTATAAGGCTGTTTTATCACTAGAAATAGGGTTTTTTAAAAGCAAAGAAAAAGAGCTATATTATGTACCAACAAAAAAGATTAAGTTATAATACAATTTTTCCCGCGGCACCACAGCAGCAGAACGTGGGGACAATGTTATAGGGATTACCAAAAGGGATGGGGAGCAACTTTACTTATTTTGGGAGAATCCCGGGGTTATACTTCTGGTGAAGTAAAAAATTGATTATCAAATAAGAAAAAAGAAAATTAAGAGGAGACTATGAAAGGATACAGTAAAATTTTGGTTGCCGTTGAGTTAATTTCTAAAACAGATAATGAGATTTTGAAGCATGCTGAAATTATGGCAAAAGAATTTAAAGCAGATGTTACATTAGTGCATGCGGTAGAAAATATAGGTAGTTATAGCGCGTATGGAATAGGCGTTGGTTTTGAGATAGAAAAAATCCTTATGGAAAATGCTGACAAAGAAATGAAAGAGCTGGGGGAAAAACTCAACATTCCTGAGGGAAAACAGGTTGTTATTATTGGTCCAGCAAAATATGTTATTTTAGAAGAAGCAGAAAAAATGAATGCTGATCTGATTGTTGTGGGAAGCCACAGCAAACACGGGTTGAGAACTATTTTGGGATCAACAGCAGATGGCGTGCTTCATGGTGCTAAATGTGATGTCTTGGCGGTAAGGCTTAAATCTTAAAAAATCCTTATACAGTTTGGTTGCAGAGGGTTTTCTGTAACCAAATTCCCCAGTTTAGATAAAATATTGTGGTTTTTGTTGGATTTATAAAATGACTTGGTCTTGCTTTAGTAAATCAAGTGATTTATCCTGTACTGCTTTTTAAAAAACACAATCGTAGGTTATAAAGAATCTCTTTTAATTTAGAGATTTTTAGGAGAGATTTTAATAGTGGATACATATATAAAATATTTTATTGAAGCATTGTTTGGTTTTGGTTTGGTTTTTAAGTCGGTCCTTTTTTTACCGCAGGCTTTGAAGGTTTATAAAGCAAAGGATTCTAAAGAACTGTCTTTATTGACCTTTGCAGGTCTTAATGTGATGCAATTGCTCACAATGTTACACGCGTATCTTAATAAGGATTATATATTATTGCTTGGTGTTTTTATGAGCCTTATTTTCTGTGGTGCTGTAACTTACTTGATAATATTGTATAGGAAATAGACAGAGTGATTTGTTAAAAATAGAATGATTTATTGGTAGTTATTGATTTTGAAAACTTCAACAAAGAGGATAATGTTTATGGGAAGCACTACTAAATTAGAAGGTGATGCAGAGATTAGGTCTGAATTGCAATTATTGATAGATAAATATGGCAATGAGCGCACAGCGTTAAAACCGATTTTGCACGATTTACAAGAAAAGTATCACGGGATTCCTGATAAGCATATGCAGATTTTAGCTGATATGCTTCGCCTTCACGCTATTGAGGTCCAAGAGGTGGTTTCTTTTTATAGTTTTTATAATACAGGAAAAAAAGGTAAATACATTGTTCGGATGTGTAAGACTATGCCTTGTAAAATGGCTGGAGCCAAAGAGGTAGCGGAACAATTTGAAAAAATATTAGGGATTAAGTTTGGAGAAACCACTGCTGATGAAAAATTCACATTGGAGTGGACTAGTTGTATTGGGATGTGT
>JAHIYS010000234.1 GCA_018814965.1 Gammaproteobacteria bacterium | reverse complement strand
TTCTGTTTCTATAAAAGATGGAAGAATTATTAATTTAAGTAAAAGCACAGAGAGTAAATTAGGTTTTGGGCGATTGCTTGGTATATTGAGCTTGCAGTCTTTGCCTCGGCGCTTAACTTTAGATTTTAGCGATTTGACTCAAAAGGGATTTGGTTTTGATACTATGGATGGAAATTTTGAGCTTGCTGGTGGTAATATTCAAATCAAAAAGATTAATCTTGATGGTCCAGCAGCTAGTGTTAAAGCAAAAGGTAGGGTTGATATAAAAAAACAGGATTACGATATTACGCTTAATGTTGTACCTAAAATCACATCTAGTATTCCAGTGGCGGCTACAATAGTTGGTGGACCGATTGTAGGATTATTAACTCTTGTGGCTGATAGGGCTATAACTACCGTAATGAAAAAAACATCAATATATACCTATCGTGTAACAGGATCATGGGCTAAGTCTGATATTAACGTCGCTGTACCAGCAGCCAATTGAATAACTAGCGAGATCTGACGGATCCCATGATTTATGACGATTTTTGTTCAGATTTCATCGGTCACATAAATTCAAAGGGCATCCCTTTTTACTCCTCTCTTTGATAACCATCTTGTTTTTCTGAGAAGCAGATGTTTAGTATTTTTGCTAAGCGATAACCAGCGAGAGCGATTCTTTTTTGAGCAACCTCCCGGTTACTAGCAATATATTCATCAGAAGGGATTCCATTTTGTTCAATATTTTGGTAAGCGCGGATGCCAGCTTGGTAGCTCTCTTTTGCCCAGGTTTCTGGATCGAGAATCTCTTTTTCAGATAAATTTTCTTCGGGATATTTTTGGGCGATTTCGTTCGCGAACTGTTCTATTTTAGATAATTGTTCAGGTGTTAGTGGGGGCTGGGTATGATCGCTATCTATTAGCAGCATAGAATCCCACAGCTGGTGGAGATCTTTTACTGAGGAGTTTTGAGGAAGAAAGAGGGGAAATCTTGTTCCATAACGATCCCCTTGAGGAAAATCTTTATTGTAAAGGGTAATAGAATGCACAGGGCAGTGAACATCTCCAACAACGTGCAATAATACCCTTAGGCTAAAGGCTTTTTCCCATGGAGAACTATTTTTATTACATAGGATCTTTAAACAGTTTTTAATAGCTTTAACAGCATCATTCTTTTTAAGTTGTGATAATTTTTTTTCAACCTCTTTTTGAGAAAGAATTTTTACGGGGTCATAAGGTCGTGATGAACCATGCCATGCTCCGCTAGAAGGAACGCCAGCAGCTTTAATCTTGTCTAACCATGTGGCTGCTTCGACAAAAGAGTTACTAAGAGGAAAAGAAGCACTGGGAATCTTGATTAGTTCATTTATTTGAGTTTGAATATCTTTATAAAAATTTTCTTGAGTAATTTGATCGACAAAGGTTTCGAAAGGAGGGAAAGAATTGCCAAACATGGGGATCAATTCATCTACTTGAGCTTTAACATCTTCATTTAATCTTTCATAAGCAATCTGGGCAACTGTCATATGTCCTTGATCCCACCAAGAATACCCGACGCTGTGAATTGATAGGGTTAATAAAAAAAATGCTGTTTTTAATATTTTTGACATATTAAGTTTTCCGGGTGACAGTTAGTCATATGTTAATATAATTAAAGTATATACGAGATTTTTTAAATTGTAGGCGGGAGATTGGTTAAATTTCATGTTTCTAATGGGAGCTAACTGAATGATAATGGTGCCCCTGGGGCCAGGTCCTGACCCCAGCCAGTCTATTTTTTTAGTTTGAACTTTTCTTTGAGTTTTTTCTTTACAGGAAGATTTTTTAATTTTACAAACTGAGGTAAGCCGTTTTTAAATGGAGGAACATCTTCGCCATGAATTAGTGGGGAAAGATATCTGCGACAGGCTTCAGTAATATGAAAACCATCAGGAGTAATAAAGTTACGCGGCATTTTGCTTTCAACATTAGCAACCTTTTCTAAGTCTACATAAGAGATTGTCCAGCGATATGGTTTATCGGATTTGCGTACGATAGTTGTCATAATGTTGTTCTTGCCTTTTAAGGCATAGAGAACCGCCGCTTTACCAAGATCATAAGCTTGAGTAACATCGGTTTTTGATGCCATATGGCGTGCTGATCTTTGCATATAGTCAGCTACAGCCCAGTGATATTTATGACCTAAGTTATGTTTGATTAGTTTGGCGATCATTGGTGCTACGCCGCCAAGTTGCACATGTCCAAAAGCATCAACACAACCAACATCTGATAGAAACAAACCTTCTTTGCTTTGTAAGCCTTCTGAAACTACTATAGAGCAGTGGCCATGTTTTTTAACACACTTTTCAACTTTTAATAAGAACTTTTCTTCATTAAAGGCTATTTCTGGCAATAAGATTATATGTGGTGATTCATCTTCTTTTTCAGAGGCTAGTCCAGAAGCTGCAGCAATCCATCCGGCATTTCTTCCCATTACTTCCATTACAAAAATTTTGGTTGATGATACGGACATTGATAAAAGATCATAGCCGACTTCACGAATGGAGGTGGCGATGTATTTAGCAACGGAACCAAATCCAGGGCAGGCATCGGTAAATGGTAGATCGTTATCTATGGTTTTAGGTACGCCAATACAGATCAATGGATAATTCATGATCTTGCTCATTTGGGATACTTTATGAATCGTGTCTTGAGAGTCGCCACCACCATTATAGAAAAAATAGCCAATGTTATGAGCTTTGAATACCTCAATTAAGCGTTCGTATTCGGCTTTATGAAGCTCTAAGCTTTTTAATTTATAACGGCATGATCCAAAGGCTCCACCTGGAGTGTGGCGTAAACTAGCGATGTTTTTTGCTGATTCTTTGCTGGTATCAATTAGATCTTCAGTTAGAGCTCCTATAATGCCATTTCTGCCAGCATAAACTTTAATGCCATGTTTTCTTGCGGTTTCAATTACACCACAAGCGCTAGCATTAATAACGGCAGTAACGCCGCCTGATTGAGCATAAAAAGCATTTTTTTTACGAGTTGGCATAAGCTTCGATTCCTTGATGTCTAATGAAGTTAATTAAGAGATTATTTTAAGTTTTTTATTTTTTTATTGAGGGTGCTTTTGCATCGAGCAGCTTTATTTTTATGAATAATGCCTTTAGTTGCTACTTTATCAAGCATTGGAATTGCTGCTTTTAATGCTTTTGTAGCCTCTTCTTTGTTATTTGCGGTTATGGATGCTTCAACCTTTTTAACTGAGGTGCGATAGGCTGATTTTAAACCCATATTATGTTTGCGATGTTTTTCGCTTTGAACTGCTCTTTTCTTTGCAGATTTTATATTTGCCACTTTTAGTTCTCCAGGGGGTTGCTATTACGGTGATTAATATGCCTCGAACTTGTTTAAGTGTCAATGGGCAGGGGTGAAATAATGATAAATAACAGCTTGTTATTAGCTATGCAGTTGGTTCTAGATGGTTTTTATGAAATCTGATGAATTAAGTCGAAAGGCCTGGGTTTTGGTATCCTAAGTCAAAAGGCCTTTGCTACAAGATAAAAGCTATTAAATTCTATAAATTTTTCCGACTATACCAGTCATCGTGTTTTGTCGTTGAGTTGAAAAACTTAGGCCCATAAAGCGTTGAACTATATCAAGCTGCTCGACGACAATTGTTAAACTATATTATATTTAGGCTGTTAATGTTCTGTTAATGTAGAACTGTTATATTTATTAGGAATTATCTCAATATTGAGAGTTTCAGTTATTGCTTCGAGTCTATTGATCTTATTTATAAGTTTTGATTTTAGATTAAGATTTGTTTGTGGAGAAAAAATCTAGCATCAATCCTCATTTAGTGACATACTCAGCGCCTTTGTGTTAATTTTTATGGTAATTTTATGGCTTCTAATATACGTAATATCGCTATTATCGCCCACGTAGATCATGGTAAAACCACCTTGGTTGACCAATTATTGCGTCAGTCTGGCACGATGAAACAAAAGCTGGTGGGAGAGGACTTGATAATGGATTCCAATGAACTCGAAAGGGAGCGTGGGATCACTATTTTGGCAAAAAATACAGCAATTGAATGGGAAGGCTACAAGATTAATATTGTTGATACCCCAGGGCATGCAGATTTTGGCGGTGAAGTTGAACGGGTGTTATCGATGGTGGACTCAGTGTTGTTGCTTGTGGATGCTGTTGATGGTCCTATGCCGCAAACCCGTTTTGTTACCCAGAAAGCTTTTGCACAAGGCTTGAACCCGATTGTAGTGGTCAATAAGGTTGATCGCCCCAATGCCAGACCTGATTGGGTAATTGATCGTATATTCGATTTGTTTGATAGTTTAGGAGCAACCGATAGTCAGCTAGATTTTCCCGTTATTTATACCTCAGCAACCAAAGGTTTTGCTACTTTTGACTGGCAGCAGCCAACTTCTGATATGAATTTATTGTTTAAGATGATAGTTGATCGAGTGCCGCCGCCAGAAGTAGACCCAAATGCGCCGCTTCAAATGCAGATTAGTTCTCTTGATTATTCAAGTTATGTTGGAACGATAGGTATTGGCAGAATTAAGCATGGCAAGGTGAACAAGAATATGCCAGTAAGCATAATTGATCGTGAAGGAAACATGCGTAACGGTCGAATATTACAGATTTTAGGATTTCTCGGACTTAAGCGTTACGAAATTGATAAAGCTGAGGCGGGTGATATTGTTGCAATTACTGGGATAGAGGGTTTAAAAATTTCTGATACTTTGTGTGATCCTTTGGCAGTCAAAGCTTTGCCTCCTCTTGCTGTTGATGAGCCAACGATTAGTATGACTTTCGAAGTTAATACATCACCATTTGCTGGACTTGAAGGTAAGTTTTTAACTAGTCGTCAATTACGTGATCGTCTTTATCGGGAACTTTTGCATAATGTAGCCTTACGGGTAGAGGATACTGATACCCCAGAAAGATTTAAAGTCTCAGGGCGTGGGGAGTTACATCTTGGTATATTAATTGAGACGATGCGTCGAGAAGGGTATGAGCTAGCTGTTGCACAACCACAAGTTATTACCAGGATGATTGATGGTAAGCTATGTGAACCTTATGAGTTTTTAATTGCTGATATTGAAGAGAAACATCAAGGCGCAATTATGGAATCTTTGGGGTCAAGAAAAGCTGAATTAGTTAATATGCATCTTGATAATGCCGGCAGGGTACGGTTGGAATATAAGATTCCTACTCGTGGTTTGATGGGATTTCAGACAGAATTTATGATGGCTACTTCAGGTGGCGGTCTTTTACATCATGTTTTTGATCATTATGGTCCAGTGAAGTCAGGAGCTATCGCTAAACGCTCACGAGGAGTCTTAATTGCAAACGGTAGAGGCAAGACAACCGGCTTTGCTCTATTTAATCTTCAAGAGCGCGCCCAATTATTAATTGGTCCCCAAACCGATGTGTATGAAGGGATGATTGTAGGTATTAATTCCAGGATTGAAGATATAGTGGTAAATCCAACCAAAGGTAAGCATTTAACCAATATGCGAGCTTCGGGTACGGATGAAAATGTCATTTTAACTCCGCCGGTGCAGATGAGTTTAGAGCGTGCTTTGGAATTTATAGCCGAAGACGAATTAGTTGAAATTACCCCAACTCAAATGCGGATCAGGAAAAAGATTCTAGATGCTTCAGGACGGAAAAGAGTTAGCCGCAGTATTGAATAATTGTTTTTGCTGTCATTGCGAGGAGTGTTTTTTACGACGAAGCAATCCAAAAGATTGTAAAATAGTTTTGCCTTATCGACAAAGTGAAGAGGTTATGTTTTTAATGGATGGACTCCTGTCCTCGGTCTCCATACCTTCCCTGGTTCGACACGCCACTCAAAACATAACCTCTTCACTTAACTAGTTGAAAGACATAGTTGATCCAGGACAAGAACTACCGACTATCTGTTTTGGTTGTTACCCAAGAGATCAAACCACCTTATTATGGCTTCTGGATTGTTGCCCATGACGGCTAGCAATGACAGATGAAGTGGATTGCTTCGCCTGCGACTCGCAATGACGGCAATTTTTTTATCTTTGATTCACCTAAAGGGCCTGTTGCAATCCGAGATGTTAGAAAATTTTTTTTATCAACCTCACGCCCGAAGGGCTAAATCTTGATAGCCTAGCCTAAGGCCCGCGCTGTTTGCGGGCCGCAGGGCTGGGTAAATGAGTAAGGAATGAGAAAGCTCGAAGAGCGAAATTTTTTGTGTTTTAAATCTGGATTGCAACAGTATCCTAAATGATCTGAAGAAGTTAGTTTTTCAAGATATTTTATAATTTCCCCTCTATTTTATGCTAATATTTAGCATGATGAAAAAAAGCTTACTTAAATCCACTTTTGTTTTTTCGTTGATGACAGCTATTTCTAGGGTTACTGGGCTAGCGCGTGATCTGGTTTTTGCTTATGTTTTTGGTGCTACTGCAGGATTAGATGCTTTTTTAGTTGCTTATCGGATCCCCAATTTTTTACGGCGTCTATTTGCTGAAGGAGCTTTTTCGCAAGCATTTGTTCCGGTATTGTCAGAATATAATCAAAAACAGGGTCTAGATGACACCAAGGTTTTTTTAAACCACATGGCTGGTTTGATGATTACAGTTTTATTTGTTTTTACTGTAGTTGCGGTTTTGGCCACTCCTATACTTGTTTATATTTTTGCTCCAGGATTTATTGATGAACCAGGTAAGCTTGCGCTTACTACATCGATGCTTAAAATTACCTTTCCTTATATCCTGTTTATATCTTTAACAGCATATGTTAGTGGGATTTTGAATACTTATGGTAAGTTTGGAATTCCAGCTTTTACTCCCAATTTACTTAATTTTGCTTTGATTGGTGCCGCTCTTTTTATGGCGCCATATTTTTCTGATCCGGTAAAAGCTTTGGCTTGGGGAATTTTTATTGGTGGAGTCGCACAACTTTTATTTCAGCTGCCATTTTTGTATAAATTAGGTTTAATGCCGAGTCCGAGTATTTTATGGCGTGACACTGGAGTTAGAAGGGTGCTCAAATTAATGGTGCCAGCAATATTTGGAGTTTCAGTAGTACAAATAAGTGTTTTGATCGATACTTTGCTTGCTTCATTTTTGCCTTCAGGAAGCATTACCTGGTTATATTATTCTGATCGTTTAACCTCTTTTCCGCTCGGAGTTTTTGGGGTGGCGATTGCGACTGTAGTATTGCCATATTTATCCCGTAAATATTCATCAGAGTCTCATCAGGAATTTTCAGAGGCTCTTGATTGGGGGTTAAAATTTGTATTGCTGATTGCGTTACCAGCGACAATCGGGATTGCTATACTATCAGGGCCGATTTTAGTGACGCTGTTTCAACGGGGTGAGTTTACAGCATTTGATGTAGAGATGGCGCGACGTAGTTTGCTGGGATTTGCAGTGGGCATGCCAGCATTTATGTTAGTAAAAATTTTAGCATCAGGATTTTACTCTCGTCAAAATATCAAAACTCCGGTAAAGATAGCGATTACTGCGGTATTATCTAATATTGTGCTTGCGGTTATTTTAATCTTCCCGTTAAAGCATGCAGGGCTAGCTCTTGCGACTTCTCTAACTTCGATGCTAAACGCTTTTTTATTGTTCTGGTCACTGAGGCGTAACAAGCATTATCAACCAGGAAAGGATTGGAAAATATTTTGGTTACGGATGCTATTTGCTAATGCTGCTTTAGCTTTTATGCTTTGGTTTGCTACCAGTGATCTCTCTTTATGGTTTGATTGGGATTGGTTTACTCGAATATGGCATCTTGCAATTTTATGTAGCGGTGCAGTCTTGATTTATTTTTTGTGTTTATGGATAAGCGGAATGAAGATAAAGGAATTTATGTTGCAAGAAAAATAGAGGGGCCAAGTCCCAACAACTGACAACGAAGCAGGTTAAAAGGTTAACGCTTGTTTTGGTTGTTAGTTGCTGGGACTTGACCCCATTGTTTTATATACTATTAGCTCTTACACGACTTGCTATAAAAGATTTTATACCAGAATTTTTCTGTTCACATGAGCCAGAAGCTGTTTCATTCTTACCCTCATCTCTGTATTCCCAGTATATGTTTTCTAAGTTAGGAGCCTTGCAGCATACATCTTTACACTCATAGGGGGCAGAGAAAAAGTATTCATGAGGTGAAGGTGTGGTGCTAAATGATCCATTAGGGATCACATGGCAGACACAGACTCCATCTCCACCAGAAACATTCTCTACTTCTTTTTTATTTAATTGGAACATAATTTTCTCGCTATAAATTAGTATATTGTTGCCTAAGTTTAATAATAGGTACTTATTA
>JAHIYS010000233.1 GCA_018814965.1 Gammaproteobacteria bacterium | reverse complement strand
CCCCTTGTTGATTTAAATAGTTAACTGTTTCTAGCACTGTTTCTGCAGCTGATCCCATAACAACAATTACTCTTTTTGCTTGTGGGTCGCCGTAATATTCAACTAGGCTATATTCTCGGCCTGTAACTTTTTTAAATTCTTCTAGAGTTTTTTCAACAATATTTGGCAGCTCATTATAAAATGGATTGGCAGCTTCTCTTCCTTGGAAATATATATCTTGATCAGAAACTACCCCTCTCATAGTAGGATGTTCTGGAGTTAAACGGCGAGCACGATTTTCAAATACTAAGTCGTTATTGATCATTGCTTTAATCTGTTCGTCAGAAAGGAGTTCAATTTTTGCCGCTTCATGGCTGGTGCGGAAACCATCAAAGAAATGAAGGAAAGGGACCCTGCTTTTTAAGGTCGCTGCCTGCGTAACCAATGCCATATCATGTGCTTCTTGTACGCTTGAAGATCCCAGCATTGCAAATCCAGAAGTTCTGGCAGCATAAATATCAGAGTGATCACCAAAAATTGACATCCCTTGTAGCGCAAGAGCGCGAGTAGCCACATGGAATACTGAAGGGAGTAATTCTCCAGCAATTCGGTACATGTTAGGAATCATTAGTAATAAACCTTGCGAAGAGGTAAAGGTTGTGGCTAGAGCTCCCGTTTGTAGAGCGCCATGAACAGCTCCGGCAGCGCCGCCTTCGCTTTGCATGGTTACAATTTGTGGAGTGGTGTCCCAAATATTTTTGATCTCTTCTGAGGCCCATTGATCGGGTAGTTCCCCCATGGATGAAGCTGGAGTGATTGGATAAATAATACAGATCTCGTTAGTGCGGTAAGCAACATAAGCTGTAGCTTCATTGCCATCGATTACAGCAAAAGAGGTTTTATCTTTAGAATTCATAGTGCCTGCTCGTTATTATTGACGTTATATAATAGTTAGTTGGATCAAGCTTAAAACTTTGTGCTTGCTGAAGCAATATTTTGTTTAAGTTTGCTCGTCAATTTTTATTTGACATTGGTTCAAACACGATAATAACATCTTTGAAATTACTGTTTAACCATTTTTTAAGTTCAATAAAGCCTGGTTTTTTGAAATCTTCCCCAGGGATTATGTTTTTATACAAGATAATCTTTTCGTCTATTTGAAGGTCATGGTTTTTGTTAAGGCTGCAAGCGCGCTTCACATATAACCAAGGAGTTTTCTTCTCTTTATTTAAGAAAGCGCTATTTTTTATCCGGGCATTTTTAATGATTGTTTGCCGGATCTCTGTGTTTGGATAATTATGTATTACAGTATCAGCAACATTATCTTGAGATATATCATAAATTTTCGGTATAGAACCAGCATATTTTAATTTTAGAGCTGGGCCAACATTGGTTTGTAAAATGTCATTTTCCCGTATAAAGCTATAATTTAAAGCAATCTCTTTTACAATACGAGAATTAAGTTTTGGAATATTCATTGTTTTTTTGTCTTTTTCATCTAAGGAGGTGTAATCAGCTAATGCATAGAAAATAGCATTTTTTATTGTTTCATCTGAAACTTTTAGTGATGCTCCTATTAGACCAAGAGTATTTGCTTCTTTGAGGACTAAATCGCCGATCTCGGTAATTTTATTATTAGAAATTTCTAGCGTCCGTTTGAGGTCGCTAGAGGCTTTTAGTGGGGAAGATTCTGGAGTTTTTTCATATCCAGGATGTTTAGGATCTAATATTAAAGCCATTTTATTAGCGATATCTGGAAATATGCCGCCAGCCATGCTTGCAAAGTTTGTAGGATCGATCCAATAGATTTTCCCTTGCTTATTTGTAACTTTTACCATCGCATGATTAAAAGCGTCAAGGCCAGGTAAAATGAGCAAAGAGGGGTTGGTTATGCCCCTTCTTATTACAACAATTTGAGCTTTAAAGCCTAGTTTAGTTAGGATTGCAGCTGTGGCAGCTGAGAAATCTTTGCAATCCCCGAGCTGAGTTTTACTAATCTTGTCTAAATCTCGAGGTATATAGCGTCCAGACACGGATTTCCAATCTCCCATATATCTTATTTTGTCGTTTAACAATGAAGTTACAATATTGATTTGATCTATTTCATTAGTTTTTTGCCTAGCTTTTTCTAGGATCTCTTCAAAATCTTGGGGCAATTTTTGGGTAAATACTTTTGCTACAAGTTCACCTTGTTTAACAGCTAAGGTATCCCATTTGTTTATGCTAGAGACTGATACCCAGGGAATATGTTTTTTATTTATTATAATGGGCCATGATTCATCTATCACTGCCTTATATATGGGTCTTTTTAAAATTATTTCTAGTCTATAAGAATCTTTAGTTTTTCTTTCGGTTATTTTTAGATAATTTTTGGGGTCATTCACTAATATATGTAGAGGTATTTTTGAGGTTATTTTTATTCGAGCCCCTGAGACTAGATTCCACTCGCCAAAATAAAAAGTGTCAGCATAATAATTATTTAGTGCTGGTTTTTTTAAGGAGTATTTATATTTTGCATATATTTTTGCCCCAATTTCAGTTTTTGGGAAAGCTAATAAAATTTGTCTGGTTTGATCAAAGCCGTTATGAGAGCTTGCCAATGGTTTATCCTCTATAATATCCTTGTCAAGAGGGTGTTCTTTTCCTTTATAAATTGTCTTGGCTTCTAATAAATCTATTTTTTCGCTATCCCCATTATAATAAAGAACAGTGTTTGCATCTTGGTTTCGGCCAATTTCAGTTAGAATTTCTTTGTTTGTTTCTTCTATTGATTCAATAGTGCCATCGCTATTAACGTTGATCTCTTTGTTGTATGAGTGTTTGGTTGGGGCGTCAGCTATGGTTGCCCATTTGGCATTTGCAGGGGTCAATATGATTACCCATAAAAAAAAGCTATAAATTGTTGGTTTCATGTGATTCTCACGGTGGTTTTGGATAACCAAGATAATACATTAAAGAAGCCACTTGTCTAAGGATAAAGCTATAGTTTTGTCATTAAGCATAGTATCTCCTTATAAATACATAAATTTTCTGTTAAAATTAATTATTAATAACGTGTTAAGGTTTTATGGCAGGAATTATAATTATGCAAGAAACATATCGTACGTTGACGGAAAAATTAACCGAAGTGGTTGGTAAGAATCCAGATAAAGTTGCCTTACAAATGAAAAACTTTGCTGGTTATATAAAGTATACCTATCAAGAGTTATACGATAATGCCCAAGCAGTTGCGTGTGCGCTAAATGGCATGGGAGTTCAAAAGGGTGATCGAGTAACAATTGTTCTGGAAAATCGTCCAGAATGGGTGTTTATTTATTTTGGGATTTTATTTGCCGGTGCAATTGCGGTTCCGCTCGACCCACAGTCTATCATGGATGATTTCAAGTATTTTCTAGAAAATTCAGAAAGCAAGGTTGTCTTCACTTCGCAAAAACATGAATCGATAATTTTTACTGCTGCAGAATCAGTTGCTGTCTTACCAACAATAGTGTTGCTTGGTAATGCTAAGACTAGCAAAGCAGTTGTGCCTAGTTTATCTTTTTATGATTTTTTAAAAAAAGATTATGGGGTATTAGATGGTATAAAAATCCTATCAGATGATATTGCCTCAATTATTTATACTTCAGGTACAACCGGTAAGCCTAAAGGAGTAATGCTCTCTCATGGGAATTTTTATGCTAATTTTAGGGGTATTGAAAAAGCCAACCTTTTTGACTTTGAATATAATGTTATAGCGGTTTTGCCATTGCATCATTCGTTCCCATTTATGGTTACTATGATTGTTCCAATTTTCTCTGGTGGTAGAATTACCTGTATTAATAGCATTAAGAGGGAGGAAATAGCAGAGTGTGTGCAAGAGACAGATATAACGATTTTTGTTGGTGTGCCGCAGTTTTTTTATTTTTTCCAGCAAACAATAATAAGCAAGCTAAATGAGATCCCATTTTTTGCTCGGATCCCTCTTTGGTGGATGGTGAACATATTGCATAAGGTGCGGCAATTGACAGGGATTAATTTAAATAACTTAATGTTAGCAAAAATAAATGCAGCGTTTGGGTCGAGCTTAAAATATTTTATTACCGGGGGTGCCCGTCTCGACAAAAATACGGAGCACTTTTTTAATAAGGTTGGATTTACTTTGCTTCAAGGATATGGTCTTACAGAAACTTCGCCTGTGGTTACTCTTAATCATGCAGGGGGAGTAAAAATAGGTTCAGTTGGAAGGGTGATTTCTAATGTTAAAATTAAGATAATCGATCCTGGTGAAAATGGAATTGGTGAGGTGGTGATTAGTGGTCCTAATGTGATGAAGGGATATTATAAGTTAGAGAAAGAAACCGCAGTAGTCATAAAAGAAGGTTGGTTTTATTCTGGGGATTTGGGGTATATAGATCACCAAGGTTATCTTTTTCTTACCGGAAGAAAGAAAGAGTTAATTATTTTGGGATCAGGAAAGAATATTTCTCCGGAGGAGGTTGAAGCCCATTATTTGAAAGGTAAGTATATTAAAGAGTTATGTGTGATGGGGGTTGGTCAGGATGAGAATGAAAAATTGGTTGCCGTTATTGTCCCCGATTTTGAATACTTTAAAGAAACAGGAGAGATCGATATCTATAATACGATCAAATTAGAGATTGATATCTTTTCTAAGGGTTATCCGCTATATAAATGTATTATGGGGTTTATTATCAGCAAAGATGATCTTCCTAGGACAGGGTTGGGGAAACTAAAGCGTCATGAGATTTATGATAGGTATTTAAATGAGTTGGAGGGCGCTAGGTCCGCCGTGTGTGAGGAGGAGCTGGATGAGCCCTCTTTAAAGATACTTACTTCCCCTCTTTATAAAACAATTTCTACTATAATAACAGAGGAAAAAAAGTTAAAAGACTCGGTGCATTTAAACGACCATTTAGGTATG
>JAHIYS010000232.1 GCA_018814965.1 Gammaproteobacteria bacterium | reverse complement strand
TCCAGTCAATAGGTCAGTTACAAATTGAAAAAGAGCAATTATATAAATTAAAAACGAGACAATATATTTGATTACCGCAAAAAGTAACATTAATAGGCCCCTGATCCATTTTTCTTTTACTAGTAGTTTTTCCTTTAGGTCTTTTTGCATTGTTGTACTCCTTGATTTATCAATTAATAATAGCGATTTTATCATACTTTTTGCCAAATGAAGTTACTACATTCAAGGTTTAAATTGCAAGCCTCAGCCGGATTTGGAGTCTTTTTTTTATTAATCCATTTCGGAGTCGCCATATCCATTTGTTTTATAAGCATTTATTTTTGGATGTGGTTTGTTATAACAGGTTGTATTCTGATTAGTTCGATCGTAATTATGCGAGGTTATGTTTTATTAAGTGATAATGAATCAATAGTAGAATTATGTCCAAGCGGAAAAGGGGAATGGGTTTTGAAAATGAAATCTGAAGAGCAATTTATAGCATTTATTAACCATCCTACCTTTGTTTCGGATTATTTGGTGATAATGACTTTTACCATAAAAACAACAAGCTCGAAAATATCCATACCCATTTGGCGATCGATGTTGCCAAAAAATGATTTTATAAAACTCAAAATGTTGCTTAGGTTATAAAGTGGTCAAGTCCTGAAGGATTCCCACAATTTTTGAGTTTATTTATAATAAAGACAAATGAAAGGATTCGCGTCATTGCGAGCTTACGAAGTAAGCGTGGCAACCCAGGGATAGAACAATTCAAGAATATCAGCTTCTACTTGCGCCACAAATCAATTCGTTACCCTCATGGATTGCTTCGTCGCTACGCTCCTCGCAATGACAGCAAAACCTTAAATTTAATCAGTCTTGCCATATCAACAAAAGCGTCATTGCGAGCTTACGAAGTAAGCGTGGCAATCCAGGGATAGAACAATTCAAGACTTGACCCCAATTCTCTTAGCTTAAGTCCAATCTAAAATAACTTTGCCGCTTTTACCAGAGTTCATTACTTCAAACCCTTTTTCGAAATCATCTGCAGGGAAGCGATGGGTGATAATTGGATCAATATTTAAACCATTTTGTAAAAGAGCGATCATTTTATACCAGGTCTCAAACATTTCCCGACCATAGATCCCTTTGACAATTAAACCCTTAAGAATGATCTGATTCCAATCTATTGTGGTTGATTGTGGTAAAAATCCTAAAAGAGCAATTTTCCCAGCATGATTCATGTTTTGTAACATCATATTAAATGCTTGTGGATTTCCTGACATTTCAAAACCAACATCAAACCCCTCGGTCATGCCAAGATCTTTCATCGCTTTTTCTACGGTGTCATGTTTGGTATTGATTGCTTGAGGAAATCCAAGTTTACGAGCAATATCAAGACGGTAATCGTTTATGTCTGTAATAACAACATGGCGTGCTCCAACATGTCTTGCAATAACTGCTGACATCAATCCAATGGGACCGGCGCCAGTAATTAATACATCTTCACCTATAAGATCAAATGAGAATGCGACATGAGCAGCATTTCCAAGAGGATCAAGAACAGATGCATAATCATCTGAAATTTGTGGAGGGATAGGATAGGCGTTTACTGCTGGTATCGATAAATACTCAGCAAAACACCCTTGTCTTGTGACACCTACGCCAACATTTTTACGGCATAAATGTCTACGTCCAGCTTTACAGTTACGGCAAATACCGCACGAAATATGCCCCTCGCCAGATACGCGATCACCTATTTTAAAATTCTTGACCTCTTCGCCTACATTAGCTATCTCACCAACGAATTCATGGCCGATAATCATTGGGACGGGTATGACTTTTTGCGCCCATTCATCCCAGTTATAAATATGGAGGTCTGTGCCACAAATTGCAGTTTTTTTGATTTTAATTAAAACATCGCTTGGTCCTATTTCTGGCATAGGGGCATCTTGTTGCCATAGACCAGGAGCTCTTTTTAATTTTGCTAGTGATTTCATTTTATTCCCCCTAAGTTAGTTAATTATTTCTAAAGCTTTGCCAATTTTGCTAAAGGCATTCAACGCCTTATCTAGCTGTTCTCTACTGTGAGCTGCAGATACTTGAGTACGAATACGTGCTTTGCCTTGTGGAACAACCGGATAAGAGAAGCTAATTACGTAAATCCCTTCATCTAATAGTTTGTCTGCCATAGATTTTGCTAGTCTAGCTTCACCCAGCATTACCGGAATAATTGGATGTGTTCCAGGGACAATGTTAAATCCAAGTTCTGTTAAACCTTTTCTGAAATACGCTGCGTTATCTTTTAGCTTTAATCTTAAGTCATCACTGGTTTCAAGTAAGTCTAAAACTTTAATTGAGGTTGCAGCAATTACTGGCGCTAAAGTGTTTGAAAATAGATATGGTCTGGATTTTTGTCGCAACCAATCTATTACTTCTTTCTTGCCGCTCGTGTAGCCGCCAGATGCTCCGCCTAATGCTTTACCTAAAGTACCTGTAATAATATCTACTTTATCCATTACGTTATGGTATTCAGGAGTACCTTTACCTTTTTCCCCCATAAAGCCAACTGCATGGGAATCATCTACTATTACCATGGCATTATAGCGTCCGGCTAATTCACAGATTGCTGGTAGGTTAGCGATCGTCCCATCCATAGAAAACACACCATCAGTAACAATCATTTTGTAGCGGCAATTATTAGCTTCTTTAAGTTTTAACTCTAAATCCGCCATATCGTTATTGCTATAGCGAAATCTTTGTGCTTTGCATAATCTAATCCCATCAATGATACTAGCATGATTCAAACTATCGCTGATTATGGCATCTTCTGGATCGAGTATGGTCTCAAATAAACCACCATTGGCATCAAAGCAAGATGAGTAAAGAATGGTGTCTTCCATTCCTAAAAATTTGCTCATACGTTTCTCTAATTCTTTATGGATGTTTTGAGTGCCGCAAATAAAGCGTACTGATGATAAGCCAAAGCCATAAGTATCTAAAGACTTTTTTGCTGTAGCAACGAGGTCAGGGTGGTTCGCCAATCCCAGGTAATTGTTGGCACACATATTAATTACCGGAATGCCGCCGGAGGTTTTAATTGTTGCTGCTTGGGGGGAGGTTATTATGCGCTCTTGTTTATAAAGTCCATTTTCCTGTAGTTTTTTAAGTTCTTCTGTTAGGTGGTCGTAAAATTTATTTGGCATAAAGTCGCTCCTTAAAAATTTATTTTAGATACAAGGGTTATAATAATTTCAAAAGCAATTAAAGCAATAATTATTATTTCAAGCATATTTGAATGCCGGTGCTGTAATTGCCCGGTTAGCATATCAAATAATTCGTGCAAAACATCAAGTTTTTGGTTGAGAGTTTTTACCCTTCTTGGGATATCAAGAAATTTCTCACACATGTTGTAGTGATCTTCAAAGCTTGGGTGTTCCCAAAAGTATTCAGGAGCTGCTAAGTATTCGCTATTTAAATTGATATAGTTTCGTGCTAAAAAGATTTGACCCATGCGACGGGAGATCTCCTTTTGAGAAAGAGATATTCTGCCTTTTTTGGCTAATTCATCGGGGTAATGAGAGTTTTCCTCTATGGTTTTTTGTACCGAACTTTCATATGATTCTAATTGAATCGATTGAGCTAAACCATAAGAAAGGGCTAGTTTTAATTGAGCGTTATCCGATTCCAAAATAATTATGTCTATATTGAATCGTTCATGGGTGGACATTTCGACATGATTGCCATAACGATAAATAAATCTATCAATTTCAATGTTAGGGAGTTGATTAATAGCAAATGACTTCAATTGCTCAAGAAATTGTTTTTCTTCTTGATTTTTTAGACCCCAGGCGACAAGACAGCCATAAGAAAAAATAAAAACATCATATTCTTTTGAGGGGTGGGATATATGTAGTACTTTGCGCTGCTGTTTTATTGTATGTCCGCTATTGCGAAAAAAGTTCGCTATCGGCCCTAGGCGATATCTTTCGGTCTGGCAAAAGGAGCTACAGCGCATTATTTCTTCCTAAGCATTAGATTTCTTCTGTTCATTTGGTGGTTACGATTCATAAATTTAGAGAGATCATACTAGATTTTTCGGTATTCTGGAATAGGGGATTAATCACCATGAATTAAAATATGTTTAAAATCAAAGAGATCTTGTGCGATGAATTAAAAAATATTTATATTGATGTTTTTGCCTTGCATGACATCTTCTTCAGTGACAGAGATCTTTATGATTTGAGCCTCAGCCTTTATTTGGTAATCGCCAATCGGTTTAATATCATAGCTGTAGTTATCTCCAGTCATTGGGGTAGTGGGATATGGTACTACAAATTTATATCTGCCTTTAGTTACAATACCAGTTTGCTTGTAAGTAAAAATGCGGTTGTATTTTGTTTTAAGTTTTAAAGTTAAAGTGATTTTAGTTTGGTTTGCTATGTTTTTTGATACTGCCCCACTTATTGTTGCCCCTTTTACTTTTTCAAAAACTTTTATGTTTTTAGCTGGGGGGCGTGCTTGGTAGGCTAAAATGGTTTTTTCTTTGTCAGCCCAAACTATCTCATTGATAATGCGGGCATTCTTTAAAGATGTATCATACTTATTAAAAGAGATTTGCATAAAATCAGCATGAAACTTTGGTTTAAATAGGGCGCGTCTAAGAATAACCAAATAATCACCATCAGATTCATAGATTAGGCGGAAATGTTCTAAGCCATTTGTATCTTTATAGTAAAGGCGATACAGCATAGATTGTAAAAATTTTTCTGAATCAACCAGAACTTCAAGATTTAGTTTTTTTGGTGGTAATGCTAATTGTGTCTTCATGGATTTAGTCCAACCTTTAGTATCGTTGGTCCAAATTCCTATTCCCTCAATTCTATTGGCTGTTTTGCTATCAATAAGAACATACCTTGATCCTACATCATTAAGATTTTTAACAGCTTTTTTCTCATCAGAGCTAGTAAAAAAAAGCGCTGCGCCTGTGTTATTATCTTTTTCAATAATTCCTACTTGAAAAGGATTTGAATTAGGTATCCGTTCGGCAATATATGTTAGTTGATGGCCAATTTCCCACCATGCCATTATGCTATATGCACTCTTGGGATATTGATATGTAGCGTTTGGATTTTGAGGAATAGGGTAGTGTCCAGCAGCATAATTAAAATCTTTATCAATAATCTTCCCTTGAGGATCAGGAGTATGTTTTTTTAACCACATATAAGTGTTATACCATTCACGACTGATTTGGAGTCCGCCAGGCATGGTTTTATCGATTAAAAACATTAAAATAGGATCGATTATAAGTAGAACGAAAAAACAAAAGAGCGTGTAAATGATAGCTTTTTGTAGTTTTAGATAGAACTTTCTTTTAAAAACCAAACTGCTCATAAAATCAAAGAAGGGGGTTATGCAGTAACAGCCGGCAAGAATGGCAACATTAGTTGCCAAATAATAATTAAAACGGCACTGCGCAATTGAGGCTAGAATAATTGTTGTGCTCCAGATTAATAAAAGAATCTCTATAGTATTGATGTTTTTATAAGCACGATAGCATAAATGTCCGAAGCCAATTACCACAAGCAACATAGACCAAAAATAAGTACCCCAAAATAGTACTATCGTAAATTCATCGCTGTTTTGGCCGATTATAGAAGGGCGTACTTCTGAAACTGTTTTCATTCCTGGGGTTGGTTCAAATAATAATTTACAGCCATCTTGTATTACAATCGAAAGCTTTGGGGCACAGAGGTGCAAAATAATGACTATTAAAGCAAATATGATAACAATAATAATTGAGTATAGATCTTTAGTTAGTTGTGTTTTTTTGCAAAGAGTGTGAGTGATGTAGCAAATAGCAAATGCTGCTGCCATAGCAATGAGGATTACAGGTTGGGTTAGAGAATAATACATTAACTCAAAATGAGGATTCATTAACGCAAAGGGTAATACCATTATTGCTGGAATGCCGTAAAGTATGATTGCCAAGGGTAACAGGTGTTTGGTGGGATTATCTTTTAAGAGATTAATAATTAATCGGGCAATAAAAAATATTAAAAAAATCGCTCCAAACATTAAGGCCGCAGGCCATATTAAAATAAACAAGCCAAATGTGACGCCAGCAAACAATCCATAGACTAGGGTAGATTTTAGAGACTTAATGCCGTCGATGGCATAAATTAAAAAGGCTATTGTAGTTGTTGAAAATAAAACTTCCGCAACATGGTGATCTGTAAATCCTAATGCCGAACGCTGGAGGAATGCTCCTGGTAAAAAAGTAAAAATAAATGCGGTGATTATAGCTGCTTTTTTTCCTGCAATTTTACGGGCAATAAAGTAGACGGGAAGTAAACATAATATCCCCATTATAACGGGGGTATATGCTCCTACAATGTTTACTAACTCAGGCGAGGGGTTTCCTAGGCCAGCAATTAAAGCTGCAGCTGCAATGATAAGTGTAAATAATGGGCCAAAATGGATTTGATTGCCATAAGGAAAGTGGGTAAATGGATCAAAAAATACTCGCCATGGGAAGTGGTGGATGGTGTTATGTACCAGCCGCATATGGTATACAGCATCATCTGCTGAAAAATTCACAAAATTACCATGCTCTCCTGGCCAATCAGTAAATACTAGGGGGGAAATAATAATGGTGCGAATAAAAAACATAGCAATAGCAAAGATTATAAGTAACAGTGCTTGTCTAAAGTTATCTTCAGGGATGAGATTGAAATTTTTATTAGACATATTTGGCATATCTTTAATTTATATTCTTAGTTTAGATCTGGAGTACAAATTAAAAAACCCACAAACCATTTTGTGATTTGTGGGTTTTTAGGGCAAAACAATACAGTCAACAACAAGTCATTAACAGCCGGTTTCTGTCCTACTGATTGACGGTGGTGTGGTTGATACGTCATAAGTTACTGTACATGTGTTAGCAGTGGTGCCGGTTAATGTATAGTTCATTACGTTTCCAGCATTTGCAGCGGTGAAACCTGAAGTATCGGTCAATGCTGCGCTAATTCCAACAGCTGTTGCTACCGGGTATTTACTGGTGCTATCTACGTTAACATTACTTGTTCCTATGTTAACAGAAGTGGTTGCATTTTTTGCGATAGCTAAAGCATGAACCATCTCTGATGCGGTGCGAACACTGCCTTCAAGACCTTTTATTACGGATATGCGCGCTTCTTTATCGACGCTCATATATTTGGGTACAGCATACGCAGCTAAGATACCGAGGATTATAATAACAATAATCAATTCGATTAAGGTAAAACCTTTAAGTCTTTTCATTAAGAAGCTCCTTTTATAGGTTCATCAAAAATTAATTAACAAAAACTTTATGTTAATGCCAGTTACATGAGCATGGTTCAAACTTATAGGTCATGTCCACATCTGTATGTTTTTCTTACACACTGGAGCTTGAAATAATAACTGATTTTAGCTTAAAAAACAATTAAATTTTTGGTATTATAAGTAGGTTGCTAGCTCTATTTTACCGGGTGGGAATCTTTTAAAATTGCTCCTGATTGACTTGGTGCTGGTCTGTATGTAATGAGAAGGTGCGTTTAGGATAATATAATGAATATAGATGAATTGTTAAAGCATTTGGTATTGCATCATGGGTCAGATTTACATCTTTCTAGTGGTGTTGCCCCAAGAATTCGTGTGGATAATGAGC
>JAHIYS010000231.1 GCA_018814965.1 Gammaproteobacteria bacterium | reverse complement strand
GGAGTAAAATATCTTGGTTCACCATTGATAATGGTATTGGGTCATGAAAATTGTGGCGCTGTTTCTGCTGCAGTTGATGATAGTGGAAAAATCTATGGAAATGTTAAATCGATTATCAAAGCGATCATCCCGGCAGTAAAAAAGGCAAAACAAGAATATGGAACTAAGGATAGGGAGAAGTTGATAGAGAAAGCTATTGATGAAAATATTAGGCTTGTTGCAGCTGATCTTGTTAAGAGATCAAGCATTATCAAAAAACTAGCGCATAACGGTAAGGTTAAAATTGTTACTGCCAAGTATAATTTAGAAACTGGTAAGGTAAGATTAATGCAGCCTATATTAGGTAAGTAGTTTTAGAGTTATTGTTATGCTAGATAATCCTAAACAATTTTTAGCTTCATTGCCTAACAAGCCTGGTATTTATCAGATGTATGGTGACAAGGGGCAGATTTTGTATGTTGGCAAGGCTAAAAATTTGAAAAATAGGGTGTCTAGTTATTTTAGAGGAACCAAAGATCCAAAGACCGACATCTTAATGTCTCAAGTAAAAAATATAGAGATCATTATTACTCCGAGTGAGAATTCGGCGTTGCTTCTTGAGAGTAATTTAATTAAGACCAAAAAACCTCGCTACAATGTTGCATTTAAAGACGATAGATCATTTCCATATTTGATTTTATCCAAACATGATTTTCCGCGTCTAGAGATTTATCGGGGTGTTATTAATAAGTCGCAAGGCAAATATTTTGGGCCATTTCCTGATGCATCAGCAGTGCATTTTATTTATGATTTGATTCAAAAGGTTTTTAGACTTCGGGTCTGCAAAGATAGTTTTATGTGTAATCGTTCTCGGCCCTGTATGCTTTATCAAATTAAACTATGTGGCGCCCCATGTGTTGGTTCTATTACTAAAGAGAAGTATGCGCTTCAAGTGAAACTAGTTGAACAATTTTTACTTAATAAGAGTAAATATGTAGTAGAGAAGCTTACAAAGTTAATGGATGAGTCATCAGCAAGGTTGGCATATGAGCTGGCGGCAAATTATCGCGACCAGATATCTGATATTCGTCGAGTGCAAGCCGAACAAGCTATGACCAACGCTAAAGGCAATTATGATGTGATTGTGGTGCAGGCTCAAGATGGAGATGTTGTTATTAATATTTTATTTGTGCGTAATGGTTTGGTTATAGGTAATAAAAACTATTTTCCTAAAACCTCTGATTTTGCTGAATCTCAGGAAGAGGTTTTGAGTGCATTTATCCTACATTATTATTTACAGGATAAAATTGATGTTTTGGTTCCCGATAAAATCTTGGTCAATATAAAATTGCCTGATCGTTTGAACATAGGTAAAATTCTCTATGAGAAATATGGCTGTAAGGTGGTGGTTTCCGATTGTATTAAAGGAGCGCAAAAACAATTAATTACAATGGCAGAGGCTAATGGTTTAAATGCTTTAAAAACTCATAGTAGACCAGTGATCAATTATATTGAATACTTATTTAATCTTAAAGAGATGCTTTGTTTGTCTATAGTGCCCAATCATATAGAGTGTTTTGATGTTAGCCACACTATGGGGGAGGCCCAGATCGCTTCTTGTGTTGTTTTTAAGGGGGAGGGGAGTAGTAAAGCTGAGTATCGACGGTTTAACATTAAAACTACTAATGTTGGCGATGATTATGGTGCATTACGTGAGGCATTAATCCGCCGTTATGTTAATTCAAAAGATCTACCAGATATAATTATGGTTGATGGTGGACGGGGTCAGCTTAACGTGGCTTCCAAGGTGTTACGGGACTTAATGATAACAAAACCAGTGCTTTTGGGTATTGCTAAAGGTGAGGGGCGTAAACCAGGTTTGGAAGTTATTTATATGCTAGGGAAAAAAGATCCTATGTTTTTACCGCCTAGAAGTCTTGCATTGCATTTAATGCAACAGATTCGTGATGAGGCGCACCGATTTGCAATAACCGGCCATAGGAAAAAAATGATCAAATCACGTCAGAAATCTGAATTGGAAAATATTTCTGGTGTTGGTAAGTCAAAGCGCACGGATTTGCTGAAGTATTTTGGAGGTATGGTTGAATTAAAAAGCGCAGGGATTGATGACTTGGCAAAGGTAAAAGGGGTGGGGGGTGAATTGGCAAGGCGCATTTATGAACATTTGCATGCTTAGGTGCAATCACGTACAATTTAAAAAACTTACTGTTTTTTTGTCCTAAATTAAAAAAATATAATGAAAATGAGTATTCCTAATTTACTAACATATCTTCGTCTTGCTCTAGTTCCAGCCATTGTTTTTGCATTCTATCTGCCAGGTAAATTTGGTCATATGTTAGCCGCTATTATTTTTGCTGTTGCTGCGGTAACAGATTTTATTGATGGTTATTTAGCAAGAAATTTAAATCAGACCACTAGATTTGGAGCGTTTTTAGATCCGGTAGCGGATAAGCTGGTTGTTACTATAGCTTTGATTTTGGTCGTTGGGGAATTAGGTAAGGCTTATATGGCTATTCCCGCAGCTGTGATTATTGGAAGAGAGATCGCAATTTCAGCTTTACGGGAATGGATGGCTGATATCGGTAAGAGGACAAGTGTTGCAGTAAGTTACATAGGCAAACTTAAAACTACGCTACAGATGCTTGCTGTTGGTTTATTATTGTTGTATTGTCCCAAATGCTCTTATGGGGATAAGTATTTAATTTTAGGTCTGATTTTATTGTATCTAGCTGCTGGTATGACTTTATGGTCCATGTATATGTATCTTAAAGCTGCATGGCCGGACTTGACGAAAGCTGATTAAAAATTATAATGTCCTCTTTTGATATATCAAATTGGATTGAAAGAAGTTTTTGCTGAAGAGATGTTGTTATGCGGGAATAGCTCAGTTGGTAGAGCACAACCTTGCCAAGGTTGGGGTCGCGAGTTCGAATCTCGTTTCCCGCTCCATTTTAGTGGTAAATTTAAGATATCCGCTTATTTTTGGCGGATCTTTTTTATAAGGGTAGTTTTTGGCTGGGTGACAGAGTGGTCATGTAGCGGTCTGCAAAACCGTGTACGCCGGTTCAATTCCGACCCCAGCCTAATAAGCACAGATTAGAGAAGAAGTTATAGGCGGTGTTGTTTATTGAAGAAAGATATACGCCTTGAAGTTTGTCTTGGGAGGCGAGACGAGGTTTTCGAATTAGCTGTCATTGCGAGCCGAAGGCGAAGCAATCCAGCTATAATGTAAAACAGTTTATAGTTTTTATGTGTTAGTGAAGCTAGAGTTTAAATTAGATATGTAAGTTTTATAATTTTTCTAGATTGCTTCGTCGTGAGCTGCGCTCACTTCTCGCAATGACGGAAAAACTGAAAATGATTTTGTGGTTGAAGTTTGCCCGGGTGGGCGAGCTGGAGTTTTCGGAAAGCGAAGCTTTCCGCCAGCGAGCGCCTTACAGGAAGTAAGGCCGGGGAAGGTGCACCATGGAAGGTTACTAGAAATAATGTTCTTGCTGAAAATGATTTTGTGGTTGAAGTTTGCCCGGGTGGCGGAACAGGTAGACGCAAGGGACTTAAAATCCCTCGGGACTTAAATCCCGTGCCGGTTCGATTCCGGCCCCGGGCACCATAAGGAATTATTAAAATGAGGGCAAATAAATGCTTCCAGAACATCCCCTATCGATTTTGAATATATTCTCCAATAGTATAAAAGCAAGCAAACGAATTTTTATACCTATGCTACCTATATCGATCATCTGGATAATTACGGGGATAACAGGTATTTTAGGTTTTTTCTGTTTTTGTTGGGGTGTATGTTATGTTTACGAAAGATTATCAGGGTTAAAAGAAGCTAGCCATACTCATTCTTTTGTTGCTGCATTAAAAAGATTTTGGCCAATACTTTTCTTATTTTTTCTATTAGTGATTTTCCTAGGTTTGGTTGCAGCTAATACTATCCCATATTATCTTGTGTTTACCTCAGATATTGCTTCTACTAGAGCCGCATTTGATATGCCATCTAGTGTAATAGTTTTCGTTTTGTTTTTTTACTGGTTTTTTGGTTTTGCTGCCATCTATATATTCGAAATTCTTATAAGAAATAGCAAATTTTCGGCAGCTATATCAAAAGCATTTAGAGTCACTTTAAGTGTAAGTGTTATTTGGAGAATTTTTTGTTTTTTTATGCTATTTGTTTTTATTAATTTTATAGTTGCTGCAATGATATTTGGTTTGTTTTCCTTGTCTGCCTATGTTTGGTCCGGTTTTGTTTTATGGGATATGGTGAGGGTAATGGTATCTTTATTGATACTTTTATTTGGTTTTGTATTGCACGTAAATCTTTTTGTTTATTTTTGTAATGACCTGGTTATGTGCTATGAAAATAGGGCGCTAAGTTAGGATGGGTTTTTAATCTGGGTTTTAAATATCGGTTTTGATATTGCT
>JAHIYS010000230.1 GCA_018814965.1 Gammaproteobacteria bacterium | reverse complement strand
TTAACACACCATCTGTGGGTGATGTTAAATTTGTTAAAAATACTCAGGCAATTGATCTTATGGGTAAAGGTAAGTTACCAGTTGTTGATAACTTTGACCTTTTTGCCAAAGTTGGTATGAGTTATTTAACAAGCAATTCTGATATCACTGGTGTGAGTAGTGCAAATAATTTAAACTTGGCTTATGGTGCCGGTGCTGATTATTATATCACCCCAAATGTTATTGTTAGTGCTGAATGGCTTCGTTTCAATGGTAATGTAAAGATGGATATAGATCCAAGCGCTCCGATTACTAATAATAAATATCAACCTTATACCGATGCTTTCATGGTTGGTTTAAGATACAAGTTTGATATGTAATTGTTGATGTAACTTAGTTTTGCTAAAAAGGCGGAGTCATCTCCGCCTTTTTTGTATCCTTGATATAACCCTCCTCTTTTATCCTGTATATAGTAGTATTTTTATATAAACCCAAGCTGTTTTTGTTCCTGGGCCAGCTGAAATTCATCTTTTTGTCTTACCAGCGAAAGCCGGTATCCAGAAAATTATAAAGCCAAGCCATTTTTGTTTTGGGGAGTTCAGAAATCTGCCTTTTTTGTCATACCGGCGAAAGCCGGTATCCAGAAAATTCAATACATTAGCACCAATGGTAATACAAAAATTTTTGGATTTCAGCAGCCCCATTATGGCTGGTGATACAAAATAATTTGATGATTGGCTTTAAAACCATTAGAATTTAGGTGTAATCGATTTTTTGCTATAAATTTTTTGAAAAAACAGAGGGATAAATATGAAAAAAATTTTGCTAGTAAGCGCAGTTGCAGCGCTTGGTTTAAACTCAGTAGTTTTGGCTGGTGGTCTCCCAGAAGAGATGCCAATGGCTCCAGCTGCTGTTTCTAATGATTCTGGTATCTATTTAGGTATTGAGGGTGGTTTTGGTATGACCAACTGGAAGGATCGGGTAGAGGTTTCTATTCAGGATACATCTAATGATTCCGGTGTTGTTGGCCGAGCTTTTTTAGGATATGACATCAATAAATATTTTGCTCTAGAAACAGGTTATACCTATTTCTTTAATAAAGCTAAACTTAAGACCAATGGTGCTGAAACAGATAACGTGAAAACTCAGGCAATAGACCTTATGGGTAAAATTAAAGCTCCAATCGTTGATAAGTTTGATCTTTATGCCAAACTTGGTGCGAATTATCTGATGAGTCGTAAGGATAATACCAAAAATAGAAATAATTTTAACGTAGCTTATGGTGCTGGTGCTGATTACTACATTACACCAAATGTCGTAGTAGATATTGAGTGGTTACGTTTTAATGGTCACACAAAGCATCTTGATGGTAAATATCAACCCTATGCTGATGCTTTTATGGTTGGTTTAAGATACAAGTTTGATATGTAATTGTTGATGTAACTTAGTTTTGCTAAAAAGGCGGAGTCATCTTCGCCTTTTTTGTATTCTTGATATAACCCTTATCTTTTATTCTGCATAGAATAGTATTTTTATATAAACCCAAGCTGTTTTTTGTTCCTGGGCCAGCTGAAATCCGTTTTTTTT
The DNA here is from genome assembly GCA_018814965.1 of Gammaproteobacteria bacterium. Taxonomy (GTDB): domain Bacteria; phylum Pseudomonadota; class Gammaproteobacteria; order UBA9339; family UBA9339; genus UBA9339. The sequence goes on along the minus strand of JAHIYS010000230.1, from coordinate 8,207 downwards.
TGTCGTACCAGCGAAAGCCGGTATCCAGAAAATTCAATACATTAGCACCAATGGTAATACAAAAGTTTTTGGATTTCAGCAAATCCTATATTATGGAGCTGTTGCAATCTGAAGTTTTTTGCTATTTTCTTTGATTTTAATTTTTTAAAAAGAGCAAAGCTTGTTTGAAAGATCAAATGGTTTTTAAATTTTGAATTGTAACTCCTTAATTATATGATCCTTGTAATAGCAAGTATATTATTTCCTGCCTTATTCGGAAATCTAGTAAAAACATATCTTCCGTACTTGATTTCTTCTCCGCATAGCATAAACTATTAGAGGTTCTAAACATTTTAAATGAGGGTTATATGTATAAAAGAATACTATGCGTAGGTTTACTAGCTTTAGGTTTAAATGGTATGGCATTAGCTGATGATTTTGGTGGTGAAGAATACTCAACTGGAGCAGCTGCTACTGTTGATTATAATCCAGGGGTTTATCTTGGCGGGCAAATTGGCACTTCTAGTATGCATTATAGAGGGTCAGAGTATACTTCATCAAATAGTTCCTATGATGATGCATACAGTGTTGCTGGTCGTGGTTATATTGGTTATGCATTTTCCCAGTTTATATCTGTTGAAGTGGGTTACGATTATTATGGAAGACCAAAGTTTAATAGCACCGATGGCAATACCCAGGATATTTTACAACATGGGATGGATCTGGTAGGAAAAGCAAGTTTGCCTCTTGATTATGGTTTTGGTTTGTATATCAAAGGTGGTTTAGCTTGGGTTTATCGTAGCGCATTGCATGCTAATAATAACCATTTTGCTGATAAGGATTCAAATAGCAGAATAACGCCAGTTGGTGCATTGGGGATTTGTTATTGGTTTGCCCCTAATATGGCTCTTGATTTAAGCTGGACTAAGACTATGTCTGTAAGTAGTTTGCCAACAACTGATCTTTTTACAGTTGGTATCATTTATAAGATTAATATTTAATGTTGTTTAAGCAAAAGGCAGGTTTTCCTGCCTTTTGCTTTATTGGTAGTTAAGTTTATTCTCCAATTATAACTAAGCAATCCCCCTGAATATGAGCCAGCATAAAAAAATATTGATAATAGCGCCACCATGGATTGGGGATATGGTGATGACCAATGCATTGTTACGATTGCTCAAGAAACAAGATCCAGATTGTTCTATCGATGTTTTTGCAATACCGATGTTACATCCTATTATACGCAGGATGCCAGAAGTTGATAATTGTATAAGTTCCCCGTTAAAACATGGCGATATAAAATTATTTGAACGCTTCAAGATAGGCAGGAGTCTAAGTAAAAACGGTTATACCCACGCTTATTTTATTCCTAACTCTCTTAAGTCATCGCTAGTGCCATTTTTTGCAAAAATTCCTACAAGAGTAGGCTGGGTGGGTGAACGGCGGTATTTTTTATTAAATGACATAAGGGTCTTAGACAAAAAAAAATTACCTTTAATGGTAGAGCGTTTTGCGGCATTGGGGTATGAAAAAGATGAGGTTTTGCCACAACCGTTGCCATTATTATTGCCACGCTTACAAGTTTCACTAAAGCAATTAGATTCTGTTTTAGGTCGCTTGAAAATTCCATCTCCACAAAAGCCAATTTTAGCTATTTGCCCTGGTCCAGAGCATAGAAGCGCTAAACGCTGGCCACCGGAGCATTTTGCTGATGTTGCTAGAGCCAAGAAAAATGAAGGTTGGGATGTTTGGCTTTTTGGTGGACCAAAAGAACAGATGTTGGCGCAAATAGTTCAAGAACGCTCCCATAATGCGTGTTTAGATCTAACTGGTAAGACTGATTTAGGGGAAGTGGTAGATCTTTTATCTTTAGCAAAGGTAGTGGTTGCAAATGATTCGGGCCTCATGCATGTTGCTTCAGCCCTAAATAAGCCTATTATTGCGATTTATGGCCCTACTCCTCCAGAGTTGGCTCCGCCGCTTACAGGTAATAAATTTAAAACGCTTAGTTTAAATTTGCCTTGTAGCCCATGTTCTAAGACAGAGTGCGTATTAAAGCATAATAAATGTATGTATGATCTAAAACCGGAGTTGGTATTGCAGGCAATCACAGAGATTGTTTGATTATCAAAAAATATATTTTAAGCAAGATAGTTTTGGTAACGCTTAAATTGAGATAAGATGATTTAAAAAGAGCCTATTATTTTATGCACTGTCCATTTTGTAATGAAATTGAAACCAAAGTAATTGATTCACGTCTTGTTGGTGAAGGACGACAGGTGCGTCGAAGACGGGAATGTATAGTTTGTGGTGAGCGATTTACGACTTACGAAGTAGCAGAGCTTGTTATGCCGCGAGTAATAAAGCGTAATGGGGTGCGTCAACCTTTTGACGAAGAGAAATTGCGTCAAAGTATGCGTCGAGCTCTACAAAAGCGTTTAGTAACTACTGAGCAGTTTGAAGAGGCGGTATTGCGGGTAAAGCATGAGTTGCGTACTACTGGTGAAAGAGAGGTAAGCTCTCAAATGATAGGTGAAGTGGTTATGGATGAGTTGCGTAAATTAGATCAAGTGGCTTATGTTCGGTTCGCATCAGTTTATAGAAGTTTTCAGGATGTAAAAGCGTTTAATACTGAGATAAAAAAATTACAAAAAAGCGCCAAACAGGCATTAGATATAGAAGATAGTCAATAGAAGAGCTTTATATGAAACCACAAGCACGCAGCAGAGCACGTTCTTTAGCGTTACAAGCAATTTATCAATGGCAGTTTGCTGCTAGTAGTATTACCGATATTAAGCTGCAGTTTGTCGATAAAATCAATTCTAACAAAGTAGATGCCACCTATTTTAATGATTTGTTAGATGGTGTTATAAAAAATATTGCAGCTATTGATGAAGTTGTAACACCTCTCCTTGATCGTAAAATAAAGGATTTGGATGCTGTTGAGCTGGCAGTATTACGTCTGGCAACTTATGAATTAATGTTGCGTCTTGATGTGCCATACAAGGTTATTATTAATGAATCTTTAGAATTAAATAAAAAATTTGGTTCTATTGATGGTTATAGATATATTAATGGGGTGTTGGATAAAGTAGCAAAGTTGTTGCGAGTATCCGAGGTTGCGTAATCATGGTCCGTTGTCAAGAGGCAGCCAAATTTTGTTGAAAAATAATTTAATTTTTAAATCAAGTAATTACCTAAAATAGCTCCTATCAATTTTTTTTTATTCTCTCTTGCCATATATAGTGTTTTTTATTAGTCTTATACACAACATAATGTGTTTTAGGAATAATTTAGGAATAATGGTATGAAAATTAACCGCTACTTTAATTTGCAGGGAAAGAGTCCTTTTGCTGCTATAAAATTTGTTAAACGTTCATCTGAAATTCGTAATCCAGATGGCACGGAAGTTTATAAAGCCGATGACCTGGAAATCCCAGAGAGTTGGTCGCAAATGGCGACCGATATTATGGCCCAAAAATATTTCCGTAAAAATGGGATTCCAGTTAAAATCAAAAAAGTAAATGAAGCAGGGGTCCCCCAGTGGTTGCAACGCTCCCAGGTAGATCAAGCTGAATTAGAAAAATTAGGACAAGATCAACGTTATCGTGGTGAAAAAAGCGCTAAAGAAGTTTTCCATAGACTGGCTGGAACTTGGGCTTATTGGGGATGGAAGCATGATTATTTTACTACTGAAGATGATGCAAAAGCCTACTATGATGACATGATATTCATGTTAGCAAATCAGATGGCTGCTCCAAATTCACCGCAATGGTTTAATACCGGTTTAAATTGGGCGTATGGTATTACTGGTCCTGCTCAGGGTCATTGTTATGTGGATCCATTAACTGAAGAAGTAAAAAGATCAGAGGATGCTTATAGCAGACCACAACCGCATGCATGTTTTATTCTTTCGATCAAAGATGATTTGGTTGGTGAAGATGGGATTATGGATATGTGGATGCGTGAGGCGAGGTTATTTAAATATGGTTCTGGTACGGGAGCTAATTTTTCAAAATTACGTGGTTTTGGTGAGCCTCTAAGTGGTGGTGGTAAATCTTCTGGTTTAATGTCTTTTTTAAAAATTGGTGATCGCGCTGCTGGATCAATTAAATCTGGGGGTACAACCAGACGTGCAGCAAAAATGGTTGTGCTCGATCTTGATCATCCGGATATTGAAGAATTTATTAATTGGAAAGTGTTAGAGGAGCAGAAGGTTGCAGCTCTTGCTACAGGCTCTAAGCTAAACAACCATTATCTCAACAAAATTATGCAAGCTTGCAATAGTGCTGAGTTATCTTTAGAGGATGGCGCTGATCCTAAAAAGAATAAGGTATTGGCACAAACGATCACTGATGCTAAGCGTGCCCGGGTACCTTTAAATTATATTTTACGTGTCATGGAGCTTTATAAACAGGGTAAGCGTACGATTAATTTTCCTGAATTCGATACCGATTGGCAAAGTGATGCTTATAATACCGTTTCTGGTCAAAACTCAAATAACTCAGTGCGAGTTAAAGATGAGTTTATGCATGCTATAGAAAAAGATGGTGATTGGAGTTTATATTGGCGTACTGAGCTTAATCGCGCTATGAATGAAGGGCGTAAACCTAATTCATGCAAAACCATGAAGGCTCGAGAATTGTTTGATCAAATTGGTTATGCAGCATGGTCGTGTGCTGATCCAGGAATGCAATTTGATACTACGATTAATGATTGGCATACCTGTCCCAAAAGTGGGCGTATTAACGCTTCTAATCCTTGTTCTGAATATAATTTCTTAGATGATACGGCATGTAATCTCGCTTCCCTTAATTTAACTAGGTTTATGGATAGTGATGGTAAATTAAATGTTGCATCATTTGAGCATGCGGCTCGTCTTTGGACCTTAACTTTAGAAATTAGCATTTTAATGGCGCAATTTCCAAGTAGTAATATTGCCAAGCTCTCATATGAATTCCGAGCTTTAGGGTTGGGGTATGCAAATATGGGCGCTTATTTAATGCAAAATGGGATCGCTTATGATTCTAAAGAAGGGGTGGCTATTTGTGGAGCAATTACAGCTTTAATGCATTTTACATCGCTTGCAACTTCAGCTGAAATGGCAAAAGAGAGAGGGGCATTTGCTAAGTATGATTTAAACAGCGAAGCTATGCTTAAGGTGGTACGCAATTATCGATATGCTATTTATGCTGATACTGACGCATTCGAAGATTTGTCTACTAAACCATTAAGTGTGGATGCTAACTATTGCCCTGATTATTTATTGCAAGCTGCACGACAGATGGCTGATCAAGCTTTAGATCTAGGTAATCAATACGGTTATCGTAATGCCCAACATACGGTGCTTGCTCCTACTGGCACCATTGGTTTATTAATGGATTGCGATACTACAGGGATTGAGCCTGATTTTGCTTTGGTTAAATTCAAAAAGCTTGCTGGCGGTGGATATTTTAAAATCATTAATCAATCGGTCCCACCAGCCCTCAAAAAGTTAGGTTATACCTCCAAACAAATCAACGATATTATTGCATATACTAGTGGTACTGGTTCTTTTAAAGAGTGTCCTCATATTAACGTAGATAGTTTGCGTGCTAAAGGGTTTACCGATGAGATGATTCATAAGATAGAGGATTTGTTGCCTACAGCGTTTGACATTAATTTTGTTATTAATAGCTGGACTCTTGGTAAAGAATCATTGGAAGGTCTGATTGACGCCAGCGAAACAAAACTATCAGATCCAAAATTTAATTTACTGATGGGCTTAGGTTTTACTTCTGAACAAATTGAAGAAGCCAATAGATATATTTGTGGCAGTATGACGATTGAAGGTGCTCCGCATTTGCTAGATGAACATTTATCTATTTTTGATTGTGCTAGTAAGTGTGGTCGTTATGGTGAGCGTTATTTATCTTGTGAATCTCATATCTATATGATGGCAGCAGCTCAGTCATTTATTAGTGGAGCAATCTCAAAGACCATTAATATGGCTCATGAAGCTACAATTGAGGATGTAAAAAATGCTTATTTGCTTTCTTGGAAGGCTGGTGTGAAAGCAATCGCATTATATCGCGATGGTTCAAAGTTAAGCCAGCCTTTAAGTGCGACTTCAGAACTACTTGGTTTAAACGACGAGCCTATTGATGTTTCTCATATCGCAGAGAAAATGGTTTACCGTTATATTGCAAAGAGACGTCGTCTTCCAGATCGTCGTGGTGGTTATACTCAGAAAGCAAAGATTGCAGGAAACACTATTTATTTACGTACCGGTGAGTATGAGAATGGGGGTCTTGGTGAGATCTTTTTAGATATGCATCGAGAAGGCGCTGCTTTTAGATCTTTAATGAATTGTTTTGCGATTGCAGTGTCTTTAGGTTTGCAATATGGTGTGCCACTCGAAGAGTTTGTTGAAGCTTTTGTCTTTACAAAGTTTGAGCCCAGCGGAACTGTGAATGGAAATAACCATATTAAAATGGCTACTTCAGTAATTGATTATGTGTTTAGAGAGTTGGCGATTGCTTATTTAGAACGTTATGATCTAGCACATGTTAACCCTGACGATATCACTAACAAGCAACAGATAGAGTTTGACTATGAGCAAGAGGAGCTTGTTTCTACACGTTTAATTCCAGCCCAAAAGGAGAAGGCGAAATTAGCAAAGAAAGAAAAAATCTTGACGCTAAATAAAAAAGATACTAAGAAAAACGATGTAGATGGTTTAATTGATGAGGCTAAGGTTAAGGGGTATGTGGGTGAGCCTTGTCCTAATTGTAACCAGTTTACTTTGGTGCGTAATGGTGCTTGTTTGAAATGTGTTACTTGTGGCGAGACAACCGGTTGCTCCTAATCATGCATTTTTCCCGCGTTATTGCGACTTGATAAATCAAAACAGCGCTTTGTCGCCCCGTTGAAAAACGGGGCCTAGCGGGAAATACTAAAAAGCTTCTGTTTAGAGCATCGCTGTTTAAAAATAGTCTTCTAGTCTTGAGGCAAAAATCTTAGATTTAAGCATCATCACCATATCAACAAAATCGTCATTGCTGTAAGAGTTACATAAAATCGCGGTCAATTTGACTTTAATTTGTGCTTAAATATTTGATTTTGTCAATGAATTATGTGACCTTTACAATTGCGAAGTGGTAATTCAATGACAAAACAATGCTTCTATTTGGGGTATAAACCAATTCCTCTGCCTTCTTGGATTGCTTCGTCGCTACGCTTTTCGCAATAACAGCAAAAACCACAGATTTTAGCATGCCCACCATTAAGCTCTATCTCCTAAGTGAAGACGAAATGGATGATATTTTTCGTCTTTTTGAATTACTTTTGTTATAATGCTGAAAAATCATTTTTAAGAAGAAGAATATGAAGATAAATAAAATTTTGCCAATATGTTTTTGTGCTTTAATTATTAGTGGATGTGCTAGCAAAGACTATAGTCCCAATGATTTTAAAAAATACACAGCCAAACAGATTTTAGCTGGTGGTGAGCAGGCCATTGCTAAACGGGATTATAAGGAGGCTATTAGGTATTTTGAGGCTATTGATGCCCTCTATCCTTTTAACCCTGAAGCGGAGCAAGGACAGTTGGATGTTATTTATGCTTATTATAAGGCAGAAGATAATGCCTCGGCTTTGGCTGCCGCTAATCGCTATATCCATTTGTACCCTGAGGGGGCTCATACCGATTATGCCTATTATATGAAGGGTGTGGTAAATTTTGATAAAGATCGTACGATGCTCAAAAAAATATATCCACTAAAAATAGAGAAGTTGGATGTTACTAATTTACAAGATGCTTATATCAACTTCAGCGAATTGCTTAAGAGATTTCCTCTTAGCGTCTATGCAAAAGATACAGAGAAAAGGATGCTTTATGTTCGCAATTTATTGGCAGAACATGAGCTTGATATAGCAGAATTTTATTATGCCCGTAAAGCATATGTTGCTTCAGCTAATCGAGCGAGTTATATTGTGCAGCATTTTGAAGGAACTTCGCAGGTAAAGAGAGCTCTTAAAATAATGATAAAATCTTATCGTGCTTTAAATCTTGATAAGCAGGCAAATGACGCTTTGCGTGTTTTTAATTTAAACTTTCCGAAAGAGAGTATCTAGGTTTAAACAGATTACTATATTGAATGATTGGTTTTAGCTAACACTTGCTAAGTTGTATCCTGTTTTTTAAAAAAGATTGCAGCAAAGTTTAGCAGGTATTTTTTTGTGGCTATGTT
>JAHIYS010000229.1 GCA_018814965.1 Gammaproteobacteria bacterium | reverse complement strand
TAGAACAATGGTATTACCGTAACGAGCCTCAAGATTTTGAACTTCAATTATAGGGGTACTATTCATTAATTATATTCCTAATATATAATAAATTAGTGCAAAAACACCATCAACGACTACCAACATAATCAAACTACTAACCACCGCCTGCGTAGTAGAATTTCCTACTGCTTGAGCACCAAAACTGGTTTTAATTCCATGTAAACACCCTACCCCAGCAATGACTAAACCAAACACAAAGACTTTAATTAAGCCTCCAATATAGTCCATAGGCAAAATAGCTTGATGTATGCGATTAAAAAAAGCATCACTTGTATATCCCAAACTAAGCATGACCACCAAACAACCCAATAATCCAAAAATAATGAAAAAAACTTCTAAAATCGGCGTGATCATCATTGTTGCTAAAACTCTTGGAACCACTAAAAACCTAATCGGATTAAGCCCCATAGTTTTTAATGCATCGACCTCTTGATTAATCTTCATGGTGCCAATCTCTGCTGCAAAAGAGGATGCTGTCCTTCCTGCCAATAGTACTGCAGTTAACAATGGACCCATCTCTCTCACAAGACCCAAACCAACCAGATCAACCATATAAATTTGCACCCCAAAATTTGCAAATGAGGGCGCTGCCTGAAAAGTAGAAATTAAACCAATCAAAAACCCTATAAGAGCAATAATTGGCACCGCTTGTGGACCCGTATCCTCAGCAACTCTCAAAAAGTCTTGCCATCTAATCTTCTTAGGGTTAAACAGAGTAAAAAACAACTGATAAGATAACATTCCTATAAAAATTACGTTATCCCTAAAGGTTTTTACAACATCTACAGCCATATGACCAAGCTGTTCCCGAAAGCTTTCGATAGGCAATTCCTCAGGTTCCACCTTATCTGGCTGGGCCTCAATATATTCCAATAGTTGCTGAAAATTGGGCGCTAAATTAATTATAAAGCAACTATTATTATCAACGCTTTGTTGCTTTTGTAGTGCTTGAATTAGAGCAATACCAGCTCCATCACAATAATCAACCTCTTTAAAGTTAAGAATTAAGGAATTGGGGCGTTCTTGGGTAAGTTTAGAAACACAGTCATGCCAAATACTAGCGACTTGATCAACGTCTAGTTTCCCAGAAAAAATGATTTCTAGCTGATTAGGTAATGATTTTTTAGTACGAAAGCTCATGAATAAACAATCCCTGCTTATATTCTCAAGGTAGTTATTATCCTAGATGTAGCCATTAAAATCCACTGAAACTTTTGATAATTAATGAATTTAGCGGTTTTTGAGGGCTATAGATGTATAAAATCGGTTAACAAAAGGCCGACGCATATTAGCTAGTCTAATATAAGTTTTTTTTGATTGAAAAAAAGTGGGTAGGATCATAAACACGAACATCAAAATCCAGAAAAGCTCCTAAATGTTTCACAACACTATCAATTGACCCAACCCAAGAATCTACTGGGCCATAAAGACCGTTGACTTCTGGGTAGCGGGCTTCAGAACGGACATACTCTATGTCTACTCCATGCTCATATGCATATTGGATTTCTTCTAATGTGATAGGACCGCCACCAATTGCGACCACCATTTTTATAACTGGATTTACTTCATTAATAAAGGCATCACCTAAATAGGTACCTGTTGGACCGGCTGGTTTTCCATCAATAAAGCCGCCCCAAAGAATATTTGTTTTTACTTCGTCATTCTCAAACACGGGTTTTCCGTGCAGATCTAAGACAGGAACTCTTACTGTTGGAATATAACGAACATAGTCAATATATTTATCAACACCTCCCCATCCAACCACCACATCACTCTGTACAGCCAAAACAGGAACACCTTGAACCTCTTTCAAGTATCGCACAATATGTGCAATGTCAGGTTTGTCTGCAACATAAGCGTCACCACCAAAAACAGCGATCCATCTTCCCTCTCCATAAAGAGAGTTTAAGTTTGACACAACAGCATCGACCTTACTTAAAGTAGAATTTATATCGGCATACTGACTTTTAGCTCCATTGCCAACAAATAAAATCGCCGCCGAATAATGTCGAATAGTATTCATTAGTTCGGAATCTGACCTAAGTTCAATAGGATTAGCCCAAACCACAGAGGAAATCATCAAAACTAGAAGCATTCTAAGTATAATAAATATAATTTTCATAACAAACCTCATCAGGTTATATAACTAAAAATTATTTAATAATTTCAATTGACTTAATAATGACAGAAGGAGCGGGAATTACTCAACCGTAACCTCAGCCACCACAAGCTAGAAAAAGCGGTAGGCGCAAGCTTTAGCTTGCGTTATAGAATCGCAGACTAAAGTCTGCGGCTACCGCGTTATAAACACGCTGGCTAAAGCCCGCACCTACCAGCGCATTCAAAATCGTTCCCAGCGATTTTGTGAACCCTCTCGCGGGTGATATTTTACTTCACGCCGCATAACAAATAAAAAAACACCTAAAGGTGCTTTTTTATTTGTTTGGTGGAGGCGGCGGGAATCGAACCCGCGTCCGCAAATTCTCTACTGTCGGTACTACATGCGTAGTTCATCTTTAATTTCGTAAGCTGCCACCTGATGAACAAGAATAGCAACAAACTAGTTTGATTTAATACTGCAGTTATGGTACCAAACAAGCCACAACTACAGGCTTATGTAAATGACCGCTCTACAAGACGCATAAGCACATTTTGCGAACGGGTTAGCTGTTTTTAGGCAGCTTGTAACGCAACGTTGTCGTTGTCGTTTATTTTGTTTTATAGCCGTATTTTACGAGTAAGACTATAGATCCTCGGCATGCACCTTGAGCTTCGCCATCTACGTCGAAACCGATCGCCCCCAAGTCTTATTAGTATAGCACATGCTCAATAAAGCACAAATATATCAAAATATTTTAATTTAAAAACAATGAGATAATAGCAAATGATAATGTTGGTTATAAATACTGTATAAAAGTAAATGAAACTAATGCAATCTGAACTGGCATGAAAGATTTAATTACTTGGATCTAGCAAAATCTAGATTTTCTACTGTAATTAATATAATTACTGAAATTTTCGTTTTTTAGCATCATTGCAAAAGCGCAGCAAAGAGAACTTAAAAAGTAGAAAAAGTTTTAAAAAACCCTGGATCGCCGCGCGAAACAAAAAGCGTTTCGCTCGCAATGATGCTTTTGTTGATATGATGAGAATAATTAAATCTTACTTTTTGCCGTCATTGCGAGGAGCAAGCAAAGCTTGCGACGTGGCAATC
>JAHIYS010000228.1 GCA_018814965.1 Gammaproteobacteria bacterium | reverse complement strand
CGTTTAGTCTTTCTTTAGAGCAGTAACAGGGATAGGCTAAACCAGCTGCAATTAGTTCTTCTGCTGCTTGAAGATGCCGTTCTATACGTTTTGTTTGATAAAAGGGTCCAGCATCATAGTCTAATTCGAGCCATGCGATGCTATCTAAGATCCCTTGAGTGGCTTCATCGGTTGAGCGTTCACGATCGGTATCTTCAATGCGTAAAATAAACTCGCCGCCACGATTGCGGGCATATAACCAGCTATAAAGGGCGGTGCGGATGCCTCCTAAATGTAAACTGCCGGTAGGACTGGGAGCAAATCTAGTGCGTATTGTCATTTGTTATAACTCTGGAAAATGGTATATTATTGATTATTATACTTTACATGTTTTAGCGAAAAAGTGAAATTTTAATGATAGGATTGCTATTTGTGATCTTAAGTTGAATGTAATAAGGTAGCCGCAGGTGGTTTTTGCTGAAGATATTTTTATATTAGGGCGATTAGCCGCTGCCCCGTTATGTTTTTAAACGGGGTCAGTTGGGAGAGACGCGGGTTTTGCTGAAGATATTTTTATATTAGGGCGATTAGCTCAGTTGGTAGAGCACTGCCTTCACATGGCAGGGGTAGCTGGTTCGAATCCAGTATCGCCCATTTGTTTGTGGGGTGATTTGTAAGGGGGAAAGCTATGGAAGAATTGAAACAGGCTCCTTATAAAAAGGGGTGTTTTGTAAAATCTAATATAGAGGTTAGGTCATCGTCTATATGTCCAGGCGGTGTATTTGCCACCAAAGACTTTTTTCCAAACGAAGTTATCGAAGAGAGTCCAGTAATTATTTTTAAGCCCTTATCGATTGAGAGCCAAGAAGAGATTTTGAAAAAATCTTTTTTTTGGGATGATAAAAGTCAGGCGATCGCTCTAGGTTATGGTTCTTTTTATAACCGCACCCATGATTTTAATGCCACGTTTTCTATTGATTATGATGAGAAGATTGTAAAGTTTATAGCGGCTAAGCCCATTTTTGCTGGGGCTGAAATTTTGGTTAATCATGACGGGAAGGTTTCTGATGATGTTGATGGAGAAGAATTGGTTTTTCAAGAGCAGGAGAATAGACGAGGATTAATTAAAGTTTTTGGTTTGTTTTTTGCTTTGTTTGTGTTGTCGAGAATTTTCCCGGATCCTTTTTCTTTAGATACAATGTCGCATATTAATGCTAAGCATGGCTTGAGTTATATTAACAGTGAACTATACCCAACTTATTTTCAAGATTTAAATATTGCTTGAGTTTGGTGTGGTAAAAATCCGGATTTATTTATATGAAAGTTTTAGTCGTAAAACTCTCTTCAATGGGGGATGTAATTAGTGCTCTACCTGCCTTGACTGATGCTAAAAAAGCAATCGCTGGAATTAGTTTTGATTGGGTGGTAGAAGAAAATTTTTCTGAGATACCCACTTGGCACCCTGCAGTAGAAAAAGTTATTCCGATAGCCTTACGTCGTTGGCGCAAACAAGTTTTTAATCGTATTACGATGCGTGAGATAGCAGGTTTTTGGAAGAAAATTCGGGCACAACATTATGATTATGTTCTTGATGTTCAGGGGTTGATTAAAAGCGCGATAGTTTCAAAAGTGGCGCATGGTGTGTCTTATGGTTTTAGTACCAGCAGTGCCCGCGAGCCATTAGCAACATATCTTTATCAAAATAAGGTAGATATTGCTAAAAAATTACACACTACTGAACGTGCACGCCAATTATTTGCATCTGCTTTGGGTTATACTTTTTCACCCGGACACCCAGACTATGGGATAACTAATATAAAAGTTCATGGTGACAACGATTCATTAAATGGATATCTATTTTTTGCTCATGGAGCGAGTCGAAATAATAAATGTTGGCGGGTAGAAAACTGGATAGACCTGGCGCTGTTGGCTAAAGACTCTGGGCTTAAAGTAAAATTGCCATGGGGAAATGAACAAGAGTTTAAGCGCGCAAACCTCATAGCGGTCGCGAGTGATAATGTTGAGGTATTGCCAAAGTTAACCCTTACAGAAATTGTAGAAGTTTTGCTTGGAGCTAAAGGAGTGATTGCGGTTGATACTGGGTTCGGTCATTTAGCAGCAGCTTTAAGTGTTCCTGCAGTCTCCTTGTATGGGCCAACCGATCCTACTCTCGGTGGTGCCTATGGTGATAATCATAGGAATTTAATAGATATGGAAACACTTAATGCCCAACTGGTGTGGCAAAAAATGAGGAGCGAATTTAACATATAATCTTTGGTTTATATGTCATATGTGATTTGAAGATTTTAGGTTTATATAACCGCTTCTATTATTACCGGGACTCCACGTATCAGGCAGATTGTTACTGCAGTATATACCAAAACATTGCTGATATAGCTAAATATGACAGCATGAGTGCTAAACATATGTGGCCATAATTCTGAGGCTGGGATTAAGAAAAATAGCCAGGAAAAAGTAATTAATTTGATAAAGCCATAAGCAAAACGCATCGTTCTGCTTGCCACCAGAAACTTACCTATGCCGCTTTTCATGATTCCAAATGGCAGATTCCCTTGATAGGTATGATTTTTTCTCAAGCTATCAACCAGGATACCCCGGGTTAAAAATATAATTGCTATCCAAATAGAGACCATGTTGAGTTTTGCTAAAAGTACCCATAGGGTGATTTCTATAATGCGATCAGCAGCTATGTCAAATACTGCTCCAAATACAGATGTTTCATTGCGAATTCGCGCAACAAATCCATCTAAGCCGTCAAGTAAAACACTAATTGTTATTAATGCAGGATTTAAGAGTTGCCATTTCGCTGTGGTGTATAGTGCGATGTAACCAACAACAAATATTGATAGCAAGCGAATAAGCGTAATTGAATTGGCCATAAAGATCCCGTATTGATCAGTCTTTTATTGTAACAATTTTTCAAGATTTTTAAAGTCCCATGATTTTGTATCCATAAGTTGACTTATTCTCACGTTGCTTAAGGCATGTAGTATGTTAGCCGGAATTTTAGGGTTGGTTTTTGCAAGAGATCCAATTAATTGTTTAACTTTTTCTCTGGTGCTGTTGTCTTCAGCGCCGCATAGTCCTTTGGTGCTTAAGGGAAATTTCTGTTCATTGGCATATTGGAGGATGTCAGTTTCTTGGCAATATGACATGGGGCGTATTACAATTAATTTTTTATCGTTAGTTATTAGTTTTGGTGGCATAGAGCTTATAATGCCGCTGTAAAGTATTGACATTAATAGGCTGGTGATTAGATCATCACGATGATGGCCAAGAGCTATCTTGTTATAACCATTTTTTTTGGCAAAGGTATAAATGTGGCCGCGACGTAAACGGGAGCATAAAACGCAATAAGAATCTTTTGGCCTTTTTTTGGTTTTGATTATATTAAAGATATTCGTTTTTAATATAGTAAATTCAAAGTTATTTTCTTTAAGCCATAATTCAATGGCATCTTTGTTCCATCCTGGTAATCCTTTGTCGACAGCTAAGACATGTAGGGTAAATTTATTTTTAGAGCGTTGCTGTAATAGGCGTAAAAGTTTTGCCAAAGTAAAAGAGTCTTTCCCCCCAGAAAGGCAAATTAATACACGGTCATTTTTTTGGATCATGTTATAAATTGATATTGCTTTACCGGTATAGTGTAGAAGTTTGCGTTCAGTTTTTGTCATTGGTATTTTTAGATGAAACGAAAAGCATCGATAGCTCTATTGGCATTACGGTTTTTGTGATAGCTCCTACAGAAATATAATCCACTCCGGTTTTTGCAAAAGCGTGGATATTTTTTAAATTTACCCCACCAGATATTTCTAGCTTAGTTTTACCGTTATTTATCCGTACTGCTTCACGAATAGTTTTTAGGGGGAAATTATCGAGCATGATTATATTGGCTTTTGTGGTTAAGGTTTCGCGGAGTTCTTTTAGATTTCTGACTTCAACCTCTATGGTTTTATTAGGATAAAGCTTTTTGGCCTTGGTTACTGCGTTAGTTATTGAGCCGCAAGCCGCGACGTGATTTTCTTTAATTAAAATTGCATCATAAAGACCAAGACGATGATTATAGCCTCCCCCACATTTTACAGCGTATTTTTGCTCCAATCTTAGGCCTGGGATGGTTTTACGGGTATCAAGTAATTTAGTTTTTGTTCCTTTGAGTTTGGTTACAAATTGATTGGTTAAGGTTGATGTGCTAGATAATGTTTGCAAGAAGTTTAAAGCGGTGCGTTCGCCAGTTAGAAGTGAGCGCGCTGGTCCTGTTAATTTGCATAGAATTTTTTTTGCATGGACTTGAGCACCATCTTTAATTTTCCAGGTTATTTTTATTTTTGGATCTATTTGGGCAAATATTGATGTGACAAAATCTATGCCGCAGATAACAGCCTTTTGTTGCGAGACAATATGAGCCTCAGCCCAAGAGTTTAGAGGGATTAAGCTGGCTGTGATATCTTTTTTACCAATATCCTCTTCTATAGCTAAATTTATTATTTTATGGGATTTTTTCTTTTTCATGTTTTGATAAAGTTTTACGTAACCGTTTTTTCTTTTGTAAGCCTAGAATAGTTGTTATTGGTCCTGAAGCTGCATAAGTTGTAAAAATAACAAATAATACTTTTGCGGGATCGACGTAGATCAGAGTTATAATAAGGACTGTTGCTAAAATCACTACAAAACGAACATTATGTTTTAATTCAGCATCTTTAAAGCTCCGATAACGGATGTTGCTTACCATCAAAACACCAACAGATATCATGGCGATAGCTGTTACTATGGCCATCGTTGTATTGGTAAGCTCTAATTCGAAGCAAACCCAAACCAAGCTTACTACTACTGCTGCTGCTGCTGGACAGGGGATCCCTTGGAAGTATCTTTTGCCAGCACTGGCTGCCTGAGTATTGAAGCGAGCCAAGCGTAGTGCCACAGCCACTGTATAAATGAAGGCAGCAATCCAACCAAACTTTCCAATATTTGATAAATTCCAGGCATAGGCCAAAAATGCAGGTGCTATAGCAAATGACACCATGTCGGCCATGCTATCAAATTCTGCTCCGAAAGCGGTCATAGTATTGGTGAGTCTGGCTACTTTGCCATCCATAGTATCCATGATCATTGATATGAAGATTGCTATGGCTGCGGAGTCGTAGTTGCCTTTTAGTGAGGAGACAATGGCAAAAAATCCAGAAAAGATGGAGCCAATAGTAAACAGATTTGGCAGTAAATAAATTCCTCGAGGTTTAGGTTTTGGTATGTTCATAATGTTATTCTCTAGTTATAAAAAATATATGATAAAAAAACATAAAACTATTAAAATGCTCTTAAATTTAGACCGCTATTATCTAAAGTTTTAGGGCGGATGTACATTTTTATAAGGCATAAATATATAACGCCTTGATTTTATTGTCCTTATTTTTATGATGAAAGTCGAATTTTTGTAAATAAAGAGGTTTTTTTGATAAGCAGTGATGGAGATAGTCTTTATTTAGGAATTTTTTCAAATATATCGATATAGTTTAAAGACTGGATCCAAATAATAAATAGAGAGCTAAGTTGGATAATAGCCAAATAATTAGTGATGAGAAGATTTTTTTTGCAGGGCAGGATTATTTTGCCATGTTGTTGTCTGATATTGGATCAGCCAAGGAGTCTATTGAGTTCGAGACTTATATTTTTGCTTTAGATCAATTGGGAAGACAAATTCTTGAAGTTTTAACAGAAGCGGTTATAAGAGGTGTTTCTGTGCGCATAATGGTTGATGGTGCTGGAACTCCAGAGTGGGGAGGTCCTTTCGTTAAAAAGTTGGAGGATGCGGGAGCAGAAACAAGAGTTTTTCATCCGTTTCCATGGAGATTGTGGCAGTGGAGCAGATCGAAAGTACATATTCCGTCATTACTGAAAGCTATATATTTGCTCCTAAAAATTAATTCGCGCAATCATCGTAAGGTTTGCATTATTGATAAAAAGATTGTTTATATTGGTAGCTTTAATGTTTCACAAAATCATTTAGATAAAAACCATAATGGACAAGCATGGCGGGATACTGGGATACGTTTAAATCATGTAGATTTGCAAGAGGTTTCGCGAGCATTTGAAGCGGCGTGGTCACATTTGCCTAATCATGAGAGGATCAAGAATTTCTTTCGTTATCTGCGTACCAATCCCGTTGTTCGGTTAAATAATGCTTGGTATCGGCGGCGTATTTTGCATAAAAATTTATTGAATAGGATTAGAGATTGTAAAAATAGGATCTGGATTACCAATGCCTATTTTGTTCCTGATAATTTTTTATTGCGCCGTTTAATTGACGCTGCACGCTCTGGAGTTGATGTAAGGATTTTGTTGCCGCATGAGTCTGACATAGGTTTTATGCCCTGGGCGTCTCAAGCATTTTATGAAAGATTATTAAAGGCTGGGGCAAGAGTTTTCGAATATATCCCAAGCATTTTACATGCCAAAACTCTTATCTTAGATGATTGGATGACTATTGGTTCAAGCAATCTTAATTATCGTAGTTTGTTACATGATCTTGAAGTAGATGTAAATGTTAGACTTTCTGAATCAAAGCATATTTTAGAGCAACAATTTTTGCTTGATTTAGAAAATGCAAAAGAGATTTATTTAGAAGATTGGCAAAAAAGACGCTGGTATCAGAGGATTGTTGGTTGGGTGCTGCTTAATTTGAAGTATTTGATTTAGGTGGTTGTTGAGGGGTCAAGTCTTGACAAACGACAAATGATGTAAGGCTGCCTAGCTTTTGATTAGATTACTCAGAGCTATAATATCTTTGCTAATATTGCCAATAGAAGTCTCGCTAACTCTAGCGCTGTTAACTCGCAATACAATTTGTGAAACGCCTGCTGTACCAATGTTTTTAAAAAAGGTTGCAATAAAACCAAAACTTTTACCGGATAATTCGGCGGACAAATAAATTGCAATTTTTCTTGGCAAATTGCCCTGGGAACGCTTTACAGCAAACAGGGACCTGCTAGAAACTTGATAATGTTTGGCAACGGTTCTACAGATATTTGCCAAGCTTGGCATAGTAGAAACTTTTTTCCTATCAGGAATCTCTTTGCTTGATCGTATTTTGCATAACACCTCCTTGCTGATCTTCTTGCGGAAAATATCAGATCCCAAGACCGGTAACAATTTTGCTTTGCTATAAAAGATCTCTAACTCCTGGTCAGTTTGCTCCATAACAAATAATGAATATCTATTTTTTTGTTGTTTGATCCCAAAATATGAAAGTATAGTTTCTGTATAGAGCCAATCTGGTGTTGCAATATGGCTCACATAAAACTGATAGCTTGACCATAAGTACTTGCCAGGATGTTTGATCAAATAGCCTTTAACTGGATTTAAATGGATATAACGGCTGACACGCAGCAAATAATTATCGGCATCTATTAGTATTGCTTTATAGCGGCCACGAAATAGAGCCCCATCTCTTTTGTACTTCTTATTGTAGTAGCTTGTATATAAACTATTTAAGTGCCTCATTCCGGTGCTTAAGTTTGGCAAGGGGGTTCGTATTAATATATGGTAGTGATTGGGCATTAAACAATATGCATGAATTTCAAAACAGTAACGGCGCTTTAACTGTAATAAAAGATCTATTAACTTCTGATAGTCATCATTGTCATGAAAAGTTGTAATACGAGCTGCACCACGATTCATTACATGGTACCAAGCATTTTTATATAACAATCGTAAAGGTCTAGACACAAATCAATAATGCCAAAAACCACTTATGAATAAAATACAGTATTTTTAACAGTTGTTTGTTAATTTTATAAATCTTATTCGGATTATGTGGATTCCTTTGTCGTTTGTCAGGACTTGACCCCTTTAATTTTTTCTGCTGTATTAATTGCTGAGCTGTAATCAGGGCTAAATAAAACGCCATCCTTGCCATCTTTTGTGCCCCCTTTTAAGAGAACCTTAGCTGGTTGTTTTTGAACAGCGCTTAGAATAACAGTTGTATTGCTATCGCGACATTGTTTGACAATGTTTTTAATTACGATTTCGCCGCTGGTATCTAGGTATGGAACTAATCGCATTCTCAAGATAAGAACCCGTGGCATTTGCCCCATTAATTTTAGTGCTTCTAGTAAGTCCCCTGCGACACCAAAAAAAACGGGGCCAGTAATTTGAAATACTTCTACTCCAGGCGGCAAATCAAGACGCTGATTTTCTTCCTCGTATTTTATGTCATAGATATCAATTGAACTTCGACCTTGAGTATGTATCTTTACGGTTCGTGACATGTGCCGCATAAATAAAAGTGATGTCAAAGTAACTCCTACGCCAATTGCTACAGTTAAATTGACAAAAACCGTAAGACCAAACGTTAAAAACATGACGAAACGATCGGAAGATGATAGTCGTAAGATATGGATGAAATGATGAATCTCGCTCATTCCCCAAGCAACAATAAATAATATTGCAGCAAGTGCAGCCATCGGTACAAATGCTATTATTTTCATTGCAAAAAGCATAAATAACAATATAAAGATGGCATGAAAAATACCGGCTATAGGAGTTTTGCCGCCGGATTTGATATTAGTTGCAGTGCGAGCAATAGCTCCAGTTGCAGGAAGTCCGCCAAACAACGCTGAAGCAATATTTGCAACTCCATTTCCAATTAGCTCTTGGTTTGAGCGATGTTTGAATCCTGTCATGCCATCAGCTACAACGGCAGAAAGTAATGATTCTATGCTTGCAAGAAAGGCTATAGTAAACGCAGATGGAACAATATGCTGAAATTTTGTAAAACTCCATATAGGGAGCCTCGGCAGTTGTAGTCCAGATAATAAGTTAGGAAATCTAGAGCCAATGGTTTCAATTGGTAGATGGAAAGCTGCTACGATAACAGCACAGATGCCAATAGCAATCAAATATCCAGGCCATTTAGGAGCATAGTGTCGTAGTAGCAGGATTATTGCTAAAGCTAAAACTCCAATTATGATGGCTGTTGGACAAGTCGTATTCAATGCTTCGAAATAGCTTTGCCATTTATGAATAAAATCTACAGGTGGCTGAGCTATTGTAAGTCCAAAAAAATCTTTTACCTGTGACGAAGCTATAATAACGGCAATCCCAGCGGTAAAGCCAACAATCACGGGATACGGAATGAATTTAATTAATTGACCGAGTTTTGTATATCCAGCAATGATCATAAACAATCCAGCTAACAAGGTAGCCATGATTAATCCATCGTATCCGTGATGGGCGATAACGGTATATATGACAACTACGAATGCGCCAGTCGGGCCACCTATTTGAACACGGGAACCACCTAAAAATGAAATCATAAATCCGGCGATAACAGCCGTAGTTAACCCTTTGTCTGGGGATACGCCGCTGGCAATTGCTAGTGCCATAGCAAGTGGTAGCGCAACTATTGCAACCGTTAATCCAGCCAATGCATCAGACTTGAAGGTTTTAAATGAGTAGCCTTCACGCAATAATGAAAATAATTTTGGTATAAATGCATTGGAGATCATATGTTAAATTCTCATTTTTTAATAAGCTCTATAAGGTCGTGGTTCTATATGTCAATTGTTTAAATCTTGATTTTAAACCCGAGCATTAAATAACCAGACTTGTAGTTATTTTTTCTATATATAATAAGATGTATCAATCATCTGTTGTTTTTTAAGTCAACATTTGTCCGATTGTCTGTTTGGTTATGACACAAACTGGCAGCTGTTGTATTAGAATCCAAATCAAGTTTTAAAACAAGAGATATCCTTAATCTGTTAAAATGTCAGGCCTTGGTTTGTGGCATCGCATAAATATTATTAAAGCTCTAAATATTTATATAGCACTTAATTGTTAAGAGATTGTTAAATAATTGTACGAAATAAGGGGCTTGTTCACCGTCTATGAGATCTCATGAATATTCTTTAGAGTTATTGTAAGCAAAGATTTGACCCCTATATCTATATTTATTCTTTAACATTTACTTAAAATGTCCAAATTCTTTGGGGTAAAGTACCCAATAATTGCTATTTGCCGTAAAAATTACCGCTGTGGGATCCGTATTTGTCTAGTATAATATATGCATTATAAATGCTATGGGTTTAACTGGAGGATTGTTATGAAAATTAAATTATTTTTGAGTATGGTTGTGTTGCTGGCGGTTTCACATCTGAGTTATGCGGCATCTGAATCAGCGAGCCCTGATGCGTCAGTTGCAAATCCTGAGTATTCAGTCCATTTGAAAAGTGATTTTAATCATGCTGGGAGTGATAATTTTAAAAGTGCCGATAGTGGTAAATGTCAAACAGGCCCAATGTCGATCATAGAGGCTACAGAAGACGATGATATTGATAAGGTACAATGTCTTATAAGAGAGGGGGCGGATTTAAATGCCCAGGGGGGTTATGGTAACACGACTCCTCTTATAACGGCGGCTGGTAGAGGCAATGAGACTATAGTGCGATTGCTGATTGATGCTGGAGTCAATTTGGATTTGTTAGACAGGTTTGGCGATACTGCGCTTATGAGTGCGGCTAGATGGGGTAAAGAGGCAATTGTGCAATTGCTACTTGATGCTGGAGCTAAAGTGGATTTGCGTGGGAGTAATGGCCTTACTGCTCTCATGGTGGCGAAAGATGATGCAGTAGCGAAACTGCTGATTGATGCTGGCGCTAGTGTGTATTTGCAATCTGATTTTGGTGGTAGTGCCCTGTTGTATATAGTTGAAACAGCTCTTAATTATCCTGGGCGTGTTCATTATGTAGAGATGGCGAGAGCACTAATTGATGCTGGTGCCGATTTGGAGATACGTTGCGCGAACGGTAAGACCGCTCTCATGATGGCAGTTGATAAAGGTAATTCGATGATGGTGAGACTGTTACTTGATGCTGGTGCCAATGTGAATGCGCGTTGGATAGATGGCAATACGCCTATTATGAAGGCAGTTGCCAAAGGGGATGAGAAGATAGTGAGATTGCTGATTGATGCTGACGCCAATTTGGATGCAAAAAACAAACTAGAATATACTGCTATTATGATCGCGGCTCAGGAAGGTCATGTGGGTATAGCAAAAATGTTAGTTGATAATAATGTCAATTTGCATTGGGAAAGTCGGTATGTTGGAACTGCTTTTACGATTGCGAAGTCTCAACACAATACAGCAATATTAGATTTGCTAACTGAAGCCGGGGCCAATTAATTTTGGATTAAGGGGTCAAGTCTTTACAAAAGACATGAAAATGAAAAGACAAAGGGGCGCCTTTTTGGCGTTAATTTAATTGCTGTCAGTGATTGGGCTTGCCCCCTTAACCCCTTCTTGCTGACGATATTAAAAACCCTCGCAACTCAATTACTGACAACAAGCGCTATTTAACTAACGTGTTAAGGGAATAAGACACATTTCCAGATCCTCTGGATTGCCGCGTTACAAGATTCGCTTGTTGCTCGCAATGACAGCTTTTAGCGATAAGGCTGTTTTACTTAACTTTAAACTTCAACCCATGATTCTCACGATCAACAACAATCTTGTCTTTAGGTTTAAATTTTCCTAAAAGAATATCTTGCGCCAAAGGATTCTCGAGATATTGTTGGATCGCACGTTTTAGCGGACGGGCTCCATAGATAGGATCGTAGCCAACTTCGGATAAATAATCTAAAGCTTTAGTGCTGACTTCTAAATGTAAGTCTCGCTCTTTGAGACGTTTTTGCAGACGTGCAATTTGGGTGGTAGTAATTGCGCGAATCTGTTTTTGATCTAAGCCGTGGAATACCACAATATCATCAACTCTATTGATAAATTCTGGGCGAAAATGTTTGCTAACAGTTTCCATTACCGCTGATTTTATTTTTTCGTAACTTGCGCCAGGATGTTCCTGAATATATTGGGATCCTAAATTCGAAGTCATGATAATTACACAATTTCTAAAATCTACGGTTCTGCCGTGCCCATCAGTTAAACGGCCATCATCAAGAACCTGTAGTAGAATATTAAAAACATCATGATGTGCTTTTTCAATTTCATCTAATAAAATTACGGAATAGGGTTTACGTCGTACCGCTTCAGTAAGATAACCCCCTTCTTCATAACCAACATATCCTGGAGGAGCGCCAATCAGTCTTGCGACGGAATGTTTTTCCATAAACTCTGACATATCGATTCTAACTAATGCTTCTTCGGTATCGAATAAAAATTCAGCTAAGGTTTTGCAGAGCTCGGTTTTACCTACACCGGTTGGCCCGAGAAACATAAATGATCCTATTGGTTTATTGATGTCGGAAAGTCCAGCGCGGGAACGACGAATGGCGTCAGAAACCGCTTTTATTGCTTCATCTTGTCCGACAACTCTTTTATGTAGAGCTGTTTCCATTTGCAGTAATTTTTCTTTGTCTCCTTCAAGCATTTTACTAACCGGGATATGGGTCCATTTTGATACTACCTCTGCTACTTCCTCTTCGGTGACTTTATTGCGGACTAAGTGAGATTCCTTTTTTTCAGCTTCAAGCGCTGCTTGCAACTGTTTTTCTAAGGAGGGAATCTTTCCGTATTGGAGTTCTGACATTTTTGCTAGATCAACTTTACGTTGTGCCGCTTCCATCTCTAGTTTTGCTTGATCTAGATCTTCTTTAATTTTCTGGGCGTTTTGCAGAGCTGATTTTTCTTTTTTCCAAACCTCATTGAGGGAGGAATATTCTTTTTCAAGTTTCTCCAAATTTTTCTCAAGATCAGATAGACGTTGCTTTGAGGGCTCATCAGTTTCTTTTTTTAAGGCCTCGCGCTCAATTTTTAGTTGAATGATTTTACGGCCCAGACGATCTAAATCTTCTGGTTTAGAATCCATCTCCATTCTAATTCTGCTTGCTGCTTCATCAATAAGATCAATCGCTTTATCTGGTAGATTGCGGTCGGTAATGTAGCGGTGTGACATGGTAGCTGCAGCAACAATTGCTGAGTCAGTGATATCAACCCCATGGTGGATTTCATATTTTTCTTTTAAACCGCGTAAGATTGCAATGGTATCGGTGACGCTAGGTTCGTCGACTAAAACTTTTTGAAAACGGCGTTCTAATGCGGAGTCTTTTTCAATATATTGACGGTATTCATCTAAAGTGGTGGCTCCAATACATCGTAATTCACCGCGTGCTAAAGCTGGCTTTAACATATTGCTAGCATCCATCGAGCCCTCAGCTTTGCCAGCCCCAACAACCATGTGGAGTTCGTCAATAAATAAAATAATTTGACCTTGGGCTTTAGTGATCTCATTGATGACAGCTTTTAGTCTTTCTTCAAATTCACCACGAAATTTTGTGCCAGCAAGCAGCATCCCCATGTCTAAAGAAAGCAGCTGTTTATTTTTCAGGCCATCTGGTACCTCACCATTAACAATTCGCTGTGCCAATCCTTCAACAATTGCAGTTTTGCCAACACCTGGTTCTCCAATTAAAACCGGATTATTTTTGGTGCGTCGTTGTAATACTTGAATGGTGCGTCTGATCTCATCGTCACGCCCAATTACAGGATCTATTTTTCCAGCAGCTGCGCGTTTGGTTATGTCAGTGGTATATTTTTCGAGAGCTTGTCTTTTTCCTTCGTCCCCTGCATCTTGAACTTTTTCTCCTCCTCGAACATCATTGATTGCTTGTTCAATTACCGATTTGACTGCGCCGCAATCTTTTAGAGCTTTTCCTAAGATCCCTTTGTCATCAAGGGCAGCAAGTAAAAACAGTTCACTAGCTATAAATTGATCTTTGCGCTGCCCCGCAAGTTTATCTGTAACGTTTAATAACTTTAGGAGGTCGTTAGAGATATGGACCTCGCCTGCTCCACCTGAAACTTTGGGAAAGTTATCAATAGCCATGCTTAGGGCGTTTTCAAGTTTTGGAGTATTGATCCGTGATTTTTGGAGGACGTTATACACGGTGCCTTTTTCTTCTAAAAAGGCTAGCATTAAGTGTGCGGGTTCAATGAATTGGTTATCGCTACCTATTGCTTTTGATTGAGCTTCACCCAAAGCCTCGCGGAAGTTGTCAGTTAGTTTTTCTATACGCATGTTTTATTCTCCTTTCGTTGCTACGACAATATTTTTGCAATTGCCTTGTTACAAATATAGTTGGGGCAATTTTCCATTTATCAAGGATATTATATAGGAGAGGTTGTTGATATTGAAATATATGTACGAAAACTATAGAGAAAGGCTTGCTAATCTACACATTATCGTAAAATAAAAGCACCAATTTACGATTGTACGTAAATTGATTGGAGTTATAATGTTGATTTAAAATAACTTATATTATTTTATGACAGCCTGATGCTAATATTTAGTCAGCGCTGTATTTGAAATCTTGAGCTTTTACCAGATCCTCTGGGTCGTTAATCTCAAGGGGTCTTACTTCAGTTAAAGAGACTCTGATTTTGTGACCATGCTCAATGGCGCGGAGTTGTTCTAAAGCTTCTGCTTTTTCAAGAGGGGTTTGGGGAAGCTTTGTATACTCAAGTAAAAAATCACGTTGATAAGCATAGAGTCCCATATGATGATAAACCGGTAAATTCTTTTGAGAAGGATCTCTTGGATAAGGGATCGGTGAGCGGGAAAAATAGATCGCATTACCATTAATGTCGGTAATCACTTTAACGGCGCCAGGGCTATTAAATTCTGTTTGCATATTTAGCTCGTAAGCTAGAGTTGCCATTTCTGGGTTCTCGCCATTTAGATATGGTGAGACCAACTGTTCTAGCATTTTGGGTTTGATAAATGGCTCATCCCCTTGAAGATTAATTATTACATCCATGTCGGGATATTTTGCAGCAACTGCAGCTACTCGATCGGAGCCAGTTTTTAAATCGCTGCTGGTCATCTCTACATTGCCATCAATGGTTTTAATTACAGAAGCTATCTCTTCGCTATCAGTTGCAACAACTACTTTAGAAAGTATTTCACATCGGCAAGCATTCTCATAAGTCATCTGAATCATTGGTTTGCCTTGAATAAGGGATAACGGCTTACGTGGGAGTCTAGTTGAGCCAATTCTGCTTGGGATGACGCATAGTATTTTCAAGGTATTTCTCCAGTGCTTACTTAAATTGTTTTGATTTAGAGTGTGATTGTAGATGTGATGATCAAAGGGGTCAAGTCTGAACATGGGCATAGTTGATAATCAGCTTGGGTTTTTTCGAATTTATCGCGTTCCATAGCCAGTACAATGTTGTCTTACAATTTATTGCTGTATCTATAATACATTTTTGATATGGTTTAATAACTTTTAATCGAAAATTCTTTTGTAATTCCTTATTATTTATTTTCTGTTAGCTTGCATGAAGCAAGCTATGTCCCATGTCCAAACTCGACCCCTAAAAGCACTGTCCGCATGGACTGTTAAGCCCGCAAAAAACTTCCTCAACTAGCACTGGAAGTGCAAACCCATGCGCCAAATTATATAAAGTGCTAAAGTGTGAATCAGAGTTAAAGGTGGCGGTGCCATCTGTGGTAAAAAAAACTTCGAACCCTCTTACAAAAGCAGCTCTGGCTGTAGTTTCACAACATAAATGGGTCATAACTCCAGTTATAATTAATTGTTTGATACCTTTAGAATGTAATAATTCTTCTAGGTCTGTTTCCCAAAAAGCATCATATTGTGCTTTTTTAATAACCTTTGCTAATGGATTTTGAATTTCATCAATTATGTTTGCGTTTGGGCTATTCTCTTCGTTAATAGACCCCCACCAATTTAACATTTGCTTACTATCCGACAAAGTATTTCCGTGTTTGGTATGAAAAACAGGCATGTTGTTTTGGAAAAAATAATCTTGCAGAGCTTTTATTTTTGGCACAATCGCTTGCATGCTAGGGACAAAAGCATGGTAATTGACGTCATAAAAAAATCCTTGCATATCGATAACTAATAACGCAACGTTTTTTGGGGATATTGTTTGGTTTTTATGAATTTCCCTCTGTTGAGCTAATTTATCTATAAAAGTTTTCGCTTGTAGATCGATTTTGGTTAAATCGTAATATTTGTTTTTATGCATATTTTGGCCCTATGATAAAAATATAACATTTATAAATGCACTGAAGAGCTATCATAAAAAATTTTTGATAATTCATCTTTAGAGGCGCATTTATTTTGTTTTCTCCTTGCCGTCGCAAATTATGGGGGATTATCTCTAATCTTAACCAAGCATTATATACAAGTTATAGGTTTTGATAAGAGTAATTTCCTGATATTTTACCATTTCGATTGCTATAAAATTGGGTATTATCTTGTTGTCGGTTGTAAGGCTAGATCCCTTGCCTTATTTTTATAATTCAATCCAAATTGTTCTTAAGAAATAGTTCTCTAGTGATGATGGTGAAATTTATTCTTGTTCTTTGAAAAAAAGCTTAGATTAATATTGATGCCTGTAAGCAATGCCTAATAAATTGTATAACTAAATTATGGGTTGTGCAAAAAAATCAGGGGTCAAGATATGACCCCTGTTGCTTAATTGGTTTATATGGCGTTTTTAATGATTCCAATAAAATCTTCTGCTTTTAAGCTCGCGCCGCCAACTAATGCGCCATCAATGTTTGGTTTTGAAAGTAGTTCTTTGGTATTGGCGGCTTTAACGCTGCCACCATATAAAATACTAATTTTATCAGTTGCGTCACCAAATTTTTTGCTAAGCATCTGACGGATCATGAGATGCACCTCTTCCGCTTGTTCTGGTGTAGCAGTTTTTCCAGTTCCAATTGCCCATACTGGTTCGTAAGCTACCACTATTTTTGTAATTTCTTCTTGGGTGATATCTACAAGTCCACCAGTGATTTGAGTGGTAATTACAGTTTCTACTTGGTCCCCTTCTCTTTCAGCTAAAGTTTCACCAATGCAAAAAATTGGTGTTAAACCATGTTTTAAAGCTGCTTTGATTTTTTTATTAACGGTAGCATCAGTTTCATTAAAGAATTGACGTCTTTCGGAGTGACCAATAATTGCATATTTTGCACCTGCATCTTTTAACATTACGGCAGAGATTTCGCCGGTAAATGCGCCAGACTCTTCCCAAAACATATTTTGGGAGCTTACTTTTACTTGAGAATCTTTTAAGAATTCTGCGATTTTATTAATTGCGGTGTATGGAGGGGCGATAATAACTTCAATGTTTTTTGTTTCTGGTGATTGTTGTAATTCTTGGTGTAATGCTTTGGCTAAATCTAAGCCTTCGGTGATGGTTTTATTCAATTTCCAGTTGCCAGCAATAATTGTTGTTCTCATGGTGTTGGTTCTCCTTAAGATTGGATTAAAAACTTACTTGCGATTTTTAACATAACTGATTAAAACTCGCAAGTGGATTAATTATGGACCTATCTATCGCGCTGGTATTTCGAACTGGTAATCTTTGCTTTGGATGCTTCTAGTTTTTCTATCTTATTTTTTTCCATAGCCCTTTCTTTTTCTAGTTGCTTGGTTAGATAAGCCATTATTTTTGGTAACAATCCGAGTTGTCCAGTATCTGGTTATTTAAGTGGATCATCTATAAAAATTCCAATTTTAGTTTCAGTTATTTATTTAAGATGCTGATATTTACAGTAGGGCAATTTTAACAGGAAGATAGGGGTTTTTATATCACTAAGAGGCATAAGGGTTAAATATGGTTAGTAAAAAGAGCGCAGTTTTTTTGGGTCATAAAATATGATTTCATGTCCCTGCGAAATTTATTTGGTATTTGTTAATTGTTTCGATAGTTAATAGACTTTTTCGCAACCAGGCAGTTGCATCATAGAAGTTAACGTGGCTGTAACTGCATCTTTTAAAATTGATATATGGGAGTAAATATGATTACTGAGTTGAAAGCAGCAGATGTTTTAGTTGTACATGGTGGTAAATGTATGTTTTGTAAATGGCTTAATGATAATGTTGGTAAGCCTGTATTCGAAGAGGCATTAGGAGAGGTTGTAGATATGGCATTGTATCTGGCCGAGGAAGTAGCGAAGGGGATCCCAAAGTTAATTTTGTCCGCATAGGCGACTATGTTGTGCTAAATGGTTAAGTAATCCTGATGAGCTTATTGGGTATTGGTGATGGATGGAATTGCTAGGTGTTTTCGGTAATTCTATCCATATTTATAGCGGTTCCCTAAAATATGGAACCGAGTCATTGCGAAAAATGAGCGAAGCTCATAACGAAGCAAGTATATTGTAATCTGGTGCCAGAGTTTACTCTGGCACCAGACAGAATAAAGTCGCTGGATCGCCACGCGAAATGGAAAAAATATTTAGCTCGCGATGACAGCTTTATGTTTTAGGGAGCTGCTATAAAGTTGGAATACCATGGTTTTTTATAAAGAAGTCCTACCGTGTATTTTACGGTTAACTTTTTGTTAGGAATCCCAGTATATTTGAGTAGTTGAAATACAGTATTGTTAGATTGCAGCATCAGGTTCTGATTTATACAGGATTAAAAAATATATTGATGATTAGCGCGGTTTCATTTTTTAAAAAGAGGATTGAGAGATATGTTATATAATAGAGTTTTATTAGGTGCTTTAGTTTTAGTAATGGTGCAACCGGTTTTTGCTGGAAATAATCGTTTATCTGATTATCATCCAGGGTTTTATGTGGGCGCTCAGGCGGGTTATGCGCGTACTAGTGAGGGTGGTGGCCCAGAAGATTATATAAATCAATTTTCGGGACCAAAAGAAATTAAAAAGGGTAAGTTTGGTGGCAAGTTGTTAGTAGGCTATAGTTTTTTGCCATATTTAGGTTTAGAGGCGGGATATACTTACTATCCCGATAATCATTATAAATCAAGCGAGCCCATGCACGATATAGTTGCTAGATTTAGAACTTTAGATTTGATGGTTAAAGGGATTTTG
This sequence comes from Gammaproteobacteria bacterium, assembly GCA_018814965.1. Classification (GTDB taxonomy): domain Bacteria; phylum Pseudomonadota; class Gammaproteobacteria; order UBA9339; family UBA9339; genus UBA9339. The sequence continues at coordinate 1,168 of JAHIYS010000228.1, read as the reverse complement.
GCGTTGGAGCATTTCTCTCCAGAGCTTGTAGGTTGGGGTATGTTTGGCAAACTAGGGGCAGCTGTTACTGGGTTGGACAACAATACGGCTGATGATAGCGATCATAAACATTTAAAAGCTATTCTAGTCAGGCCTGCTTATGCCTTAGGGGTCGGCTATAATTTTACCGATAACTTTGCAATTGATTTGTCATTTTCAGGGGTGTATGGAGGAAATAAATTTACTGCTCAAGATGTCAGTAATCACCTTAATGGTTCTCGCATTAATAAATGTTACAGCGCTAATATTTTGGCTATAGGAGTTTCTTATAAATTTTAAGTCTAGATCATAGTTAGAGTATTGCTGAGGTATTATATTAAGAGAGGTTGCTGAAATCAGAGTTTTTTGTTGTCATTGCGAGCGTTAGCGAAGCAATCCAGCTTCTCTAGATTGCTTCGTCGCTACGCTCCTCGCAATGACAGCAAAAACAGAATTTAGCAACAATAAGCAATCTAACCGATAATCATCTTTTCTAGATTCAATAACCACATTTAGGATTATAGCAGCTCCCTAAAACATAGAGCTGTCATCGCGAGCGAAATGTTTTTTCATTTCGCGTGGCGATCTAGAAAGACAATAATACGCTGGATTGCTTCGTAATAAGCTTTGCTTATTTTTTGCAATAACTTGGTCCTATGTTTTAGGAAGCTACTATAATATGGGACAGAGCCTGCTTGCTAAAACTTGTAAGAGGATTGATTGCAAGTTGAAACTAAATAAACGGGTTTAGCTTAGATAGTTAAAGAAAGATTAGTAGCTGATTGATGCTGATGTTTCTCCGGTTACAATCGCCACACTTGCAGATGCGCCAATTCTATCAGCGCCAGCGGCGATCATCTTTTGGGCATCCTCTTTGGTGCGGATGCCACCTGATGCTTTAATCAACATATCTTTACCCACAACTTTACGCATCAATAAAACATCTTCTACGGTAGCTCCACCTAAACCAAATCCAGTCGAAGTTTTTACGAAAGCAGCACCAGCAGCTTTTGCTAAAACACATGCAGCTATTTTTTCTTCATTATTAATATTAGATGTTTCGATAATAACTTTTACTAAATATGGTTTTGATGCTTTAACTACGGTTTTTATATCTTTATAAACCGTTTTGTAATCTTTGGATTTTAAT
>JAHIYS010000227.1 GCA_018814965.1 Gammaproteobacteria bacterium | reverse complement strand
CCCTGTATTGCTTCCAGCCACGCTCGCGGTCGCAATGTGAGCCAAAAACACGCCTCCTGGATTGCTTCGCCTACGGCTCGCAATGACAACAAAAACAAGAACCTCTGCAGCATATTTTTTCAAAAACCCAATGTCTTTTATATGCATAACGCAGGCTAAAGCCTGTACCTACCAATTACATCAATCCCAACTCTAATTTTACTTACTCCGATATCACTTTCCTCACCCTTCCTCACCCTTCGGACCTCTCTGCGGCAGTTGCAATAAATTCGTCTGAAACGAATTAAGGCACAACCCCGAATGGCGCGAAGCACTGGATTGCTTCGCCTACGGCTCGCAATGACAGCAAAAACAAGAACCTCTGCGTCATATTTTTTCAAAACCAATGTCTCGTATGCGCATAACGCAAGCTAAAGCCTGCGCCTACCAATTACATCAATCCCAACTCTAATTTTGCTTGCTCCGACATCATAGAACGATCCCATGGCGGATCAAAAACCATCTCGATTGCAACCTCTTTTACTTCTGGCAAACTTAAAACTTTTTGTCTAGCATCCTCTGCAATAACCGGCCCCATACCACAACCAGGAGCAGTAAGGGTCATGCGAACTTTAACATTGGACATGTTTTCTTCTGCAGCAGTAATATCAATCCCATAAATCAAACCCAAATCAACAATATCTACAGGAATTTCTGGATCATAACATGTGTGCAATATCGCCCACACTTTGTCTTCTAAACTACTATTTTCATTTCCCGCCAAACTAAAAGTAAGAGTAGTTTTTCCTAAAGCATCTGCATCCTGACTTTCGACACGATACATAGAACCATTAGCAGTTATGGTATAACTACCACCAAGAGAGTACGCAACAGTTACCTCAGTATCTTTAGCCAACAAAGCAGGGGTACCAAAAGGAACCTGGATTGCTGTTATATCACGCTTTAATCTTACAATTTCTTCCATATATCACTCAACAATTAATTATTCTCGGATCACTCCGCAGAAGCCACACCCTCTTCTTTAGTTAACGCGGCTTTCAGAGTATGCCATGGCAAAGTTGCACATTTAACCCGCATCGGAAATTCTGACACTCCAGCCAATATAGAAAGCTTACCTATTTTTTCTGGATCATCAACCTTTCCTGTGGTTACAAGTTTTTGGAACTCATCAAACAACTCTAATACTTCAGTAACAGTTTTATTTTTAACTATATCTGTCATTAAAGAAGCCGAAGCAGTAGAAATAGCACAACCTGATCCTTGAAAACATACATTGGTGATAATCCCATTTTCTTCATTAATATATAAAGTAATTTTATCTCCACAAAGAGGATTGTAACCCTCCTTGCTATGACTCGGTTGCTCAAGCGTACAAAAATTATGCGGATGCTGGCTATGATCGATGATCATTTGTTGATATAAATCTCTTAAGTCATTCATAGTCACCTCGTTCTCTTGCAGGCTAAAGCCTGCAGCTACCAATACGTTTAAATCTCGCAAGCGAAAGACCGCAACCATCAATGTGGCTTTTGCAATCTAAAGGTTTTTGCTGTCATTGCAGGCTTACGAAGTAAGCGCGACAATCCAAAAATATATTATAAATTAAGGTGTTTTTAGATTGCTTTGTCGCTACGCTCCTCGCAATGACAGCAAAAACCTTCAGATTGCGGCAGCCCCTCAATCTATTTAATCCTACAATATGAATCTGCGGCTACCGCTCAAAAATTTTTCTTACCTTTTCAAGAGCCGTGACCAAAACATCTATCTCTTCTTTAGTATTATATAGGCCAAATGAAACTCTAGTAGTTGCAGGCACACCATAAAAATCCATTAAAGGCATAGCGCAGTGATGCCCCCCACGCACAGCAATACCATCACCATCTAAAATTGTAGCAATATCATGCGGGTGAGCTCTATCTAAAATAAAAGAGATTATCCCTAGTTTTTTTGGTGATTGGCCAATTATTCTTAAACCATCTATCCTTTCTAAAACACTATTTGCATATTCTAATAACTCTACCTCATGCTCAGCAATAAATTTCATGCCAACAGCATTCATAAAATCTATAGTAGCTCCTAAACCTATTACCCCAGCAATATTAGGCGTTCCCGCCTCAAATTTCTGCGGTAATCCAGCAAACTCAGTTTTAGCAAAAGTTACTTTTCTTATCATGTCACCACCACCTTGATATGGTGGCAATGTATCCAACAATTGCTCTTTGCCATACAAAACACCAACCCCAGTAGGGCCATACATTTTATGTGCTGAAAAAACGTAAAAATCACAATCTAAATCCCTAACATCAACCGGCATATGAGCAGCCGCTTGAGCACCATCAATCAACACTGGAATGTTATTTGCATGTGCAATCGCGATAATTTTCTTAATAGGATTAATAGTCCCTATAGCATTAGACGCGTGAGTAAGCGCAATTATTTTTGTGCGCCCATTAATCAGGCCCTTATAATGCTCAAAATCAAGCTCACCATTTTCATGAATATTTATAACCCTTAGTTTTGCTCCAGTCTTCTCAGCAATCAATTGCCATGGCACAATATTGGAGTGATGCTCCATAGTACTAATGATAATCTCATCACCTATCTTAAAATTCTTTTCGCCATAAGTTGAAGCAACTAAATTGATAGCCTCAGTCGCTCCACGGACAAAAACAATCTCATTAACACTTTTTGCACCGATAAATGCAGCAACAATCCCCCTCACTCTTTCATAAGCCAAAGTAGCACGTTCAGATAACTTATAAATCCCGCGATGGATGTTGGCATTATCTTGGCAATAAAAATGATTCATCGCCTCAATAACCTTACCTGGTTTTTGCGTGGTAGCAGCATTATCAAGATAAACTAATGGTTTACCATCGATATTATTTTGTAATATAGGAAACTGTTCTCGAAACTTATTGTTCATCAACTAAACCTACTGTATTTTTAAATCGATTATAT
>JAHIYS010000226.1 GCA_018814965.1 Gammaproteobacteria bacterium | reverse complement strand
TTCATATTTTTTAGATCTATCAGCACTACCTGTATCTGCAGCATAACTAATTGTGCCGCATAGACCGCTTAGATTTAGGGGAATATCTGAAGATTTTATGTTCAACCCATAGTCCTTAAGCGGATTACTAGCCTCATTTTTTATGTATGGAAACTGTAGTGCTTTAGAACTTTCAAAAGTTTTATAAATAGAAAATGTATCTGATTGTTCCGGTATTGTTTTAGATGAGTTAGCAAAATCTTGCTGCTCTTCTGAGGTAAGCACACCACCTTTATCCACTTTATCAGCTAAAAACTTATGCCTATCAGCTTGACTTTTAACCAAAGCATCATGAACCACATGAGCACAAGTTAAAGAACGCAAAACATCGGTTGATCCTACACTTGTCCCTTTATTAGTATCATCAATAGTAGGATCACCAGTGTAAACATCGTAATTAATTAAAGAGTAGTCCACCATAGATGTTGATTGCGCATAGACAGGGGCTCCCCCTTTTAAATAATCCATGGCGTATCCCCAGGTCAGATCAGCTAAACCGACACTTTGGACCACCACCCACATAACAATACCATTTACCATGGAGTAACCGCTTGCTTGTGGAACTAATAAACTAGTACTAAGTGCAACACGCACTGCTGTCCATATAGTGGTGCTTTTACCCATAGCACCACCATCCATAGTAGTTTCAGTTAAAACCCGCGTAATTGTATAGGTTAAAAATACCCCTGAAAGAGCTAATACCCCAGCATTAAATACCCCAAAAACTGCGCCAACAATAGTTGTACCAGCTCCAGCAAACTGTGGCACCCCAGGCACTACACCAAATATTTTAGCCAAATAAACAATCGACATATCATAACTTGGGGGCTCAAAAGTTAGGTTTCTAAACATATCCCATAAAGGGGAAGATTCTGCTGGAAGTGCCGCTAAACACACATTTGGTATCAGCGCTAAAATAAGCATTAACATCCATTTGCAATAGTTAAAATCCTTTTTCATTACACCGACCTCTTTAAAATAAATCCTACCCAATCCTTAAAATTACATCCCAATTTTTTCTTTTGCATCTGCATGTACCAAAAATGCTCCCGATAGGCAACAACCGACATTAAAACAACAAGTATTAGAGTTAAACAAGAGGCTATTATTTTTAGATTGACTAATAGGTAGATAAAATAGATAAAAAACGCTACAGCAAAAGCTTCATAGAGCAACGCTGAATACAAAAAATTTCGTTTTCTGCTTAAAAGCTGTTCTGGAGTTAACCCCAGCCGAATAACAGCTTCTTCATAAGTCTCTTGCCGCACCCCTTCTTTGGGACCACGATATATTAATCTTTGAAACAAACTCCAGGTGTTTTTTGTATTAGTTTTAATCTCGTCATAAGAGACCCACGCCTTAACGTTAACAAATGACTTAAAAAACTTCCTAACCGGTTTACGCTTTTGAGACACAACTTTTTTCTCTTCTGACATAAAACTATTCCCTTATTTTATTTGAGCCAACTAAAACTAAAAAAGCTTAAGCAATTGTATCACATAAAATTTTAACCTTGAAACTGATTTTTCATAAAAATATCAACTCTCTTCATTAAAAAACATCGCTAAAACAACTTGCTTATTAAGAATTGCTAGCTTAGATATAGTTTGGTATATTTTTTACTACGACCTCTATATGATAACTTACTGGATATGAACTCCTTAAAAAAAATAGTCATCGCATTGCTTTTACTTCACAGCATATCAAGCTTTGGCCTTGGCAATCAAAAACCATTGCCATCAATAATTTCTCCACAAATAGCTCTACCCATTAGCCTTGACGATCAAAACCCACCGCTACTAATAATTCCCCCGCAAGTTGCCCTTCCCATTGGTATAAAAATTTGGTTTAACGAAAGTGGTGGCAGTGTAATGGGATTAACTCACTGGAATGATGGCGAAAATTTCGCCTCTTTAGGTATTGGACATTTTATTTGGCACCCATATCCAAGCAAAAAAGCATCAACAAATAGCGGATTTCCAAGCCTGCTTAGCTATTTAGAAACTAGAGGTGTAAATATACCCTACTGGTTACGTGGTAAAAACGGTCTTCATTGCCCATGGCATACTCGCGCTGAGTTCTTAGAAGCAACGTACTCTAAAAAAATGATCGAATTACGCGCTTTTTTACAACATACTATCCCAATACAAGCAGAATATATGGCGCGTCATCTTCAAGAGATACTGCCAGATTTACTGGAAAGCACTCCTAAAGAAGATCAATCTTATATATATGAAAGATTCCATCAGCTAGCCAGTACTCCCAGCGGGATTTATGCCATGGTTGACTATCTTAATTTTAAGGGAGCTGGCGCAGCCAAATCCAGGTATAACTATGTACATGGCACTGGTTTATTACAGGTAATAAAAGGCATGCGAAATGCTCCACCAAACTATACTTTACTGCAATCCTACGTTTGGTCGGCCAAGCACGCTTTGATTAAACGAGTAGAACGATCCTCCTCTTCACAACACACTGAACGTTGGCTAGCTGGATGGTTTAAACGCCTAAATACTTATTTAGAGGGCGACTTTGAAACCAAAATTATAACTAATTAGCACACAGGGGCTATTGCTTCAGACTAAAGTAGTGAAAAAGTTGCGGTAGACGAGCTTCTGGCAAAGACGACAAAAACCTCAGATTTAAGCACCCTTACCATGGCAATAAAAACGTCATTGCGAGCTTACGAAGTAAGCGTGGCAATCCAAATACACCATAATCTAGAACCAAACTCCGGTATCAAACAACATTATAATCTGGCACCAGATACCACAAAAGATTGCTTCGTCGCTACGCTTCTCGCAATGACGGCAAAAACTCAGATCTACGCGGGTCATAAAAAGATTGCTTCGTCGCTACGCTTCTCGCAATGACGACAAAAAACTCAGATTTAAGCACCATCACCATACTAACAAAAGCGTCATTGCAAGGAGTGAGCATAGCGAACGACGCGGCAATCTAGCGACATCAACCTCGAATATAAACTTAGATAAAAAGATTAATCAACCCTTGGGTAGAACTATCTAAGTCAGAGATATCTCTTTCGTCCTGTAACATAGGCACTAACTTAGTTGCCATATGCTTACCTAATTCAACTCCCCACTGATCAAATGAATTAATCTGCCAAATAACTCCCTGCACAAACACCTTATGTTCATAAAGAGCAATCAAAGCACCTAATGTTGCTGGATCTATTTTATCCAAAACAATTGTATTGCTTGGAACATTGCCAGGTATTATTTTGTGCCAAACCAATTCGGCCGCTTCTTCATCAGGAATTTGTTGCATTTTTAATTCTTGCATAACCTCATCTTTACTACGACCACACATTAAAGCCTGACTTTGCGCTAAACAATTAGCATAAAGCAATAAGTGGTGATCCCCAATAGGATTATGACTGTGTAATGAAGCGATGAAATCTACTGGCACCATCTGAGTCCCCTGCATAAGTAGCTGATGAAAAGAGTGCTGACTATTAGTGCCAATCCCACCCCAAATAATCGGCGCAGTTTTATAGGTAACCTCGCTACCATCAATGCATACCCGCTTACCATTACTTTCCATCTCTAATTGCTGTAAATAAGCTGGAAGTAAATCTAAATATTGATCATATGGGATGATCGCTTGGGTATTAGCTCCCAAAAAATCAATGTTCCAAATACCTATCAAACCTAAAATAACCGGCAAGTTTTTATTTAAGGGTGCACTTCGAAAATGCTCATCCATCTCATGAGCACCACGCAAAAGCTCATAGAATTTCTCCATTCCCACTGCAAGAGCTATAGATATACCTATAGCAGACCATAAAGAAAATCTACCACCAACCCAATCCCAAAATGGAAAAACATTGTCTTGATGAAGACCAAACTCAATGGCGCGCTCTGGTTTTGCTGTAACTCCGATAAAATGCTGATGGATTGCATTGGTTGCCGCTTGAGACTGACTTAACAACCACTGCTTAGCTGCAAGCGCATTAGTTAAAGTTTCTTGAGTAGTAAAAGTTTTAGAAGCAATTATAAATAAAGTGGTCTCAGGATTGAGATGCTCAATAGCTTCACTAATATGGGTAGCATCAATATTAGAAACAAAGTGAACTTTAATATGAGTTGTATAGGGTTGCAAAGCTCTTACAACCATCGCTGGCCCAAGATCGGAACCACCAATTCCAATATTTACTACATCAGTAATTTCCTTACCGCTATATCCCAGCCATCTACCCTCACGAACATCATCTACACACTTAGAGATGCGCTCAAGCTCAGTTTTCACCAACCTGCCTTCTGGAGTTGATACATCATCAATATTTCGAAGAACAGTATGTAACACAGCTCGTTTTTCAGTTATATTAATCTTATCACCACGAAACATCTTTTCACGATATTCAGAAAGTTTAGAGGCTTCAGCCAAATCGAATAAGAGTTGCATGGTCTCCTGGGTCACCCTGTTTTTGGAATAATCCAAAAAAATCCCAGCTGCTTTTAAAGAAAAATCGGAAAATCGTTTGGGGTTATTAACAAACTGCTCTTTGATACTTAAATCCGAAACTTTATCATGGTGGTTAATCAATGCTTGCCATGTTTTAGAAATACCTGGTTTGTCCATAAAAACCCTCTTTTTGGTTTTAAAATAAAAAATTCTCGGATTACAATAACCCAACCCAATACTTGAGAGATTTTATGCTGCTAAAGGTAGTTTATCAAGAATAAAACTGAAATTTGAGACTAACAAAACAATTTCTGCCAAAATCAGCCTAGATTAAAAAATATAGACTAAATTTTAACAGCACGATTTGACTTTAATCTAAGATTGAGGAAAACAATTTACAACAAGATCCTGATCGACACTAATTGCATCAAAAAACATCTTTTTCTGCTCCTCACTACCATGAGCGGTAACAATATCACCATGATGTTTAATTTTCTGTATAACTCCGGAGGTAAACTCGCCCTTTGATATTGAGATCAATTGAATAGTTTCTAGTATGGCGCAAGATGATTTTTGTCTAAGATGAACCACCTTACCTTTCTCAACATGATAATGAGAAAATAGTTCTTCCAAATATTGCAAAAACTCCTTTGCTCCTTGATAAGAGTTACTAGATTTTTTGCTTTTATCGATATCGACTTGTTTTTTTAGTTCACGAATGATCTTTAAACCAATCTTATACAATCCTGGCTCATCAATACCCATCATGTTCTTTCTTTTAATGCCAAGTTCCCGCATTTTGGTCGTGCATTGGGGTAAAGACAAAGTCTTCCTAAGAATGAATTTATAATCACTTATTGCTTTTAAAACTTCAGTAGAGAAATTAGTCATAGTATCAGCACCACATGTTTAACTGATTACTATTGTAATACATTAAACTTAAGGAAACATTAAGAGCCAATATTTATATAAAAACAACTACTTACCAGGGGCTCGAAGTATTTTAGCACCGAGTTGAGAAAGTTTTTCCTCAATACACTCATAGCCACGATCAACATGATAAATACGCCCAACAGATGTTTCGCCTTGAGACATCAATCCAGCCAAAACTAAGCTAGCTGATGCGCGCAAATCTGTTGCCATAACTTCAGCGCCAACAAGACTAGGTTTGCCAATAACAGTTGCCGTATTACCATGAACCTCAATATCTGCACCCAAACGCTTTAACTCTTGAACATGCATAAATCTATTTTCGAAGATATTCTCAACCACATTGCTAGTCCCATCAGCCACGCAATTTAAAGCTAAAAATTGTGCCTGCATATCAGTAGGAAAACCAGGATATGGGGCAGTATAAATATCCACCGCTTTCGGTTGCCGATGCTCCATATCTAACTCTATCCAATCGTCTCCCGTAGTAATCTTGGCTCCAACCTCAGTAAATTTCTCAAGTACGGCTGTCATAGTTTCGGGAGCAGCGTTTTTTAATTTTATCCGACCACGAGTCAAAGCAGCTGCGGCCAAGTAAGTGCCAGCCTCAATACGATCTGGCATTACTCTATATTCTCCTCCATGCAAACGCTCAACACCCTCTACAACTAAAGTATCAGTACCAATACCAGAAATCTTTGCTCCCATAGTATTTAAAAAATTAGCAAGATCGCATACCTCTGGCTCCCGAGCAGCATTTTTAATTACTGAAGTACCTTCAGCAAGTACTGCAGCCATTAAAATATTTTCAGTACCTGTAACAGTTACCATATCGTTTACGATTTCTGCTCCTTTCAATCGACCATCAACATACGCCTCAATATACCCATTTTGCATGTTAATTTTAGCTCCAAGAGCCTCCATTCCTTTCAAATGCTGATCAACAGGACGTACCCCAATAGCACAACCACCAGGCAGAGAAACTGTTGCCTTACCATAGCGCCCTAAAAGTGGACCAAGAACTAAAATTGAAGCACGCATCTTTTTAACCAAATCGTATGGTGCAAAAAATTGCTTTATGGTTCGCGAGTCAATCTCTAGCGACATACATTCATGCACTAATAAATCTATACCCATACTACCAAGCAATTCCATGGTAGTAGTAACATCATGTAAATTGGGAACGTTGCGAATAGTTACAGGACCATCAACCAATAAAGTTGAAATTAAAATCGGCAATGCAGCATTTTTTGCTCCAGAAACCTTGATCTCACCATCTAACCTATTACCACCAGTAATTATTAATTTATCCATAGCACTCTTTTTAATTTAAATAGTTAACTGCTCAAAAAAACAGATCCCCTAAATTGCTAGGGGATCATTTGCAAAAAACAAATTAAGCCATACCTGTTCTACAAAAACCACTAAAAAATATAAAACTACGAAATTGGCAAAACATCTTTTAATTTAACCGCCTCGACAAGACCCAAAAGCTGGCTTGGTAGATGAACAAACGATATTCTTTTTCCCAGTTTTTTGGCATAACTAGTCAATGCTACTAGCAAACCAACCCCAGAATTATCGCTCGAAGTAATTTGAGATAGATCAAAAACAATCTCAGAATGTCGCTTGATCAATTTTCGATTATTTTTACTAAAACCAGGTACAGTTATGCCATTTAGCTCACCAACCATGGAAATAATAATACTATCATCTCTAGTAGTCATATAAATAACCAATTTTTTAAATTACTACCGAGCACCATTACGTTGTTGTAATTGACGCACCAAACCATCTAAACCCTTTTGTCGCAAAATGCCAGCAAATTGAGATTGATAGTTCTTTATAATACTGACGCCATCAACGCTAAAATCATAAATCAACCACTGGCTCCCCTGCTTAACCAAACCATACTGCAATTGTATTGGTGGGCCATTTTTCAGCATCAGATCACTACTAATTCTAGTCTTATTCCCAACTTCACCACGAATTGGATAAAATTTCATGGTTTCACCATCGTACGATTGTAATGCTGATGAGTAAGTACGAATTACATAAGCTGTAAACTCTTTTATAAACTCTTGCTGCGTATTACTAGAAGCTTGTTGCCAATAAGTTCTACCGATCACAGCACGCGACATACTAAGCAGATCAAAATGCGGCACTACAATGGTATTAACCAAATTGTTAACCAACTTTCGATTATTTTTTAACTGCCCAATATGCTTATCCAACTCTTGCAGCATTTGGCTAGAGGTGCTTTTTAACATAACCAAGGGTGCAGGATCTGCAGCAAAGATAGGAACACTAATTAACAAAAACAAAACTATCACTAAACTTTTTTTCAATTTCATAATATGCTCCAAATTTATTTTGAAAGCTTTACAAACTAATTGCTTTCCTTCTTATCACCACCAATCTTATAAATCATCTGACTAATTAAGTTTTCTAAAATAATGGCTGGTTGAGTATCTATTATCACATCTCCATCTTTAAGGTTTACCTCATCATATCCTGGAATTAACTCAATATAATTTGCTCCAATTATACCTGCAGTTAAAATTTTAGCTGTAGTATCTGCTGGTAATTTATCCTGATTTTTATCAACCCTAAACCCAACTGTAGCTTTAAAAGTAGTAGCATTAATACCTATATCGCTAACCTCTCCAACCCGTACTCCAGCAATAGTAACTGGCGCCCTTACTTTTAAATCACCGATATTATCAAAAATTGCGCTAACATGGTAAGAGCCTTTGCTAGAATACATATTCAAGCCACTAACTTTAAAAGCAAGCACAAACAGGGCTATTATTCCAGCCAACATAAACATACCAACTAATATTTCTATGAAACGTTTATTTAACATTACCAACCTCCTAACATGACTGACGTCAAAATAAAATCCAATCCTAAAATAGCTAAAGAACCATATACCACGGTCTTAGTGGTTGCCCGTCCAATGCCGGCTGCAGTTGGCACAGCATAATAACCTTGGTAAACCGCAATCCAAGTTACCACAATACCAAACACTAACCCCTTGATAAGACCGTTAACAACATCAATCCTAAAATTTACCGAAGCCTGCATATTAGACCAAAACTGACCAGCATCAACACCTAACCACTCCACTCCAACCAAATAACTACCAAACATTGCAACCATACAAAAAATAGCTATTAAAACTGGCATCGAAATCACACCTGCCCAAAATCTTGGAGAGATTACTCGCCACAAAGGATCAACTGCCATCATTTCCATGCTGGTTAATTGTTCAGTCACTTGCATTAAACCGATCTCAGCGGTTAGCGATGATCCCGCTCGTCCTGCAAACAATAAACCACCAATAACTGGTCCAAGCTCGCGTACTACACTAAGAGCTACTAATTGCCCAAGCTGCTCCACAGCCCCAAAACGCTCTAAAATGTTGTAACCTTGCAATGCTAAAACCATGCCAATGAACAAACCAGATAACACTATGATAACCATTGATAACACACCAACAGCATAAATCTGCTCTATCACCAAGGGGAACAATCTTATTAAACGTGGTTTACGAAAAACGGTACGCGATAAAAATAGCCCTGATACGCCAACGCTCTGACAAAATGACAATCCAATACGTCCTAAATTTTCAATCCAAAGAATCACAGTTGTAAATCCTCCTGATATTTATTTGCTGGGTAATGAAACGCTACTGGTCCATCTGCTAAACCATGGATAAATTGGGCCACCATAGGTGATTTATCATTAAGAACCTGTTCAGGGGTGCCCTCACCAATAATACGGGTATCTGCAATCACATAAACGTAGTCAGCAATACTCATAGTTTCTGCTACATCATGTGAAACAATAATTGATGTTAAACCCAAATTATCATTTAAGCTTCTAATTAATTTTACAAGCACTCCCATAGTAATAGGATCTTGCCCAGTAAATGGCTCATCATACATCATTAGCTGAGGGTTCAAAACCAAAGCACGCGCTAAAGCCACACGCCGCGCCATCCCTCCAGAAAGCTCACTCGGCATTAAATCACGAGCACCACGAAGACCAACCGCCTCAAGCTGCATTAGCACTACACTGCGGATGATATCTTCTGGTAATTTTGTTCGTTCTCGTAGAGGAAAAGCGACATTTTCAAAAACATCGATATTAGTAAATAAGGCCCCGCTTTGAAAAAGCATCCCCATCGAATTTCTTATTTTATATAAATCAGTTTGGTTTAAACTATGAATATCTGTTCCATTAACCAGAACTTGGCCTCTTCTTGGGTATAGTTGGGCGCTAATTAAACGTAAAAGAGTTGTCTTTCCTGATCCACTAGGACCCATGATAGCAACAATCTTGCCCCGAGGAATACATAAACTAATATCTCTAAAGATCCAATGATCATTGCGGGTAAAGTATAGATCACTTATTTCAACAAAATTATCCGTCATCTGTATAAAATCCTGGCCAAAAATTAGTTTAAAAACTTCATCTATTATCATTAACGTTAAATTGTTATAATACAGAAAATTTTTAATAATTTCATAAAAAATTGCAGGTAACATATGATTGAAACAAATAGAATCCATGAAATAGCCCTGGCGGTCTTAGAAACCGAGGCACAAGCAATTTTAAACTTACGCAAACATATTAACGATGACTTCGTCGAAGCCTGCAAGATCCTAATAGCCTGTGATGGTAGGATCATCGTTACTGGCATTGGCAAATCGGGACATATTGGCAACAAAATTGCCGCCACTCTAGCCAGCACCGGTAGCCCAGCATTTTTCTTGCACCCTAGTGAAGCTAGCCATGGGGATATTGGGGTAATAACTAAAAAGGATGCGGTAATAGCGCTATCTAACTCTGGCAACACTGAGGAAATAGTAGCGATTTTACCTATAATTAAACTGCTAGGAGTACCTCTTATAAGCCTTACCGGTAATCCAAATTCAACACTTGCCAAAATGGCTAATATTAACCTCGATGTTAGCATCGAAAAAGAAGCTTGCTCACTAGGCCTTGTTCCAACCTCAAGCACCACTGCAACCCTAGCTATGGGAGATGCATTGGCGATTGCCCTTTTGGAAATACGGGGCTTTACTACAGAAGATTTCGCACGCTCACATCCTGGAGGAACCTTAGGCAAACGTCTACTACTAAAAGTAGATAATTTAATGCGTACCGGCAATACGATCCCAACGGTAAAAAAAGACACACTACTTGCAAAAGCACTAATAGAGATAACCAATAAACGCATGGGAATGACAATTGTCATTAATAATGATGACACTTTGGCAGGAATATTTACTGATGGCGATCTTAGGCGTGCTATAGATAAAAATCTAGATATCCACAATACAAAGATATCTGAGGTCATGAGTAATAATTGTAAAACCATCGCGCTAGGAATGCTCGCCGTAGAAGCAGTCCAAATTATGGAGCAATACCAGATCACAACCCTAGCAATTGTCGATGACAACAATATCCCTATCGGCGTAGTAAATATGCACGATTTACTAAAATCAGGTTTAATTTAACTATTGAGATCTAATTATGAAGGCACTAAAAAAATTAAAAAATCTAGATATTAAATTACTTATTATGGATGTTGACGGAGTCCTAACCGATGGTAAACTTTATTATTCCGACAGCGGCATAGAAACAAAATGCTTTAATGTAAAAGATGGGTATGGCCTACAGTTATTGCTAAATCATAAAATCGAAATAGCAATTATTTCTGGCCGTAAATCCAAAGCCACAGCAAAACGTATGCAGAGTTTAGGAATTAAACATGTCTACCTTGGCATTAAAGATAAAACCAAACCATATAATCAAATCAAAAAGGAGTTGCGCCTAAAAAATGAGAATATTGCTTATATAGGAGACGATCTACCAGATATATCAGTTATGCGACAAGTAGGATTTAGTATCGCAGTAGCTGACTCTGTCCCTGAAATATGTGCACTTGCTCATTATACAACCACACTTAAAGGTGGTGATGGTGCAGTCCGCGAAGCATGTGATTTAATTTTAAATTCTAAGTGTTAAAACACCGATATAAACCAAAAGACTCAATGAATAAAAAAAACATATTACTTACATTTCTCTTACTAACCATATTTGCCGCCACAAGCATTTTGGCTTTGTTGACCGCAAAAAAAATCACAGATATTAACACCTCCACCAGCTCTTCCGATAATCCTGACTTTTTCATGATTAATGCAATATATACCAAATTTAATAGCGAAGGAAAAATACGTAACCGAATACGAACAGATAAGATAACTCATCAGGTTACAGAAAATATTTATTTATTTGATAATCCAAAAATAACTCTACACAACCTCAAAGAAGAGCCGTGGTATATCACATCAAAACAGGGCAAAAGCGAACAGGGAAAATCCAAAATACATCTTTGGAATAATGTAAGGATTATTCAAAAACCTGGGGCCAATAATTCTGACTTTGACATCAGCACCAATTCGATCACATTTTATCCTGACACTAAATTTGCAGAAACAAAACAAGCAGTAAAAATGATCCAACATGGGGATATAGTTAACTCCGTTGGAGCTGAAGTTGATTTCAAAACAGGGGTAGTTAAACTACTATCGAAAATCAAAATGTTATATCAAATACAATAAAAATATTATGGGGTGGCTGGATTTAGACTAAATTTTAGAATGCAACACTCTCTTAATACCAAAGAAACCTCACCAATTACCCCAAAAAGCATCCTTAATCCAATCTAACTTATCCATATATTTTCCCGAAACAGCAACAACATCAAAGCGGCAGACAACCTTATCATATAAATTTTGTTTTTGAAGATAATACGCTGCGGTTTTTTTAAGCTTATCCTGCTTGCTTTTATTTACGGTAGCCGCCCCATCTCCGTAATTAATATTTTTCCTATACCGCACTTCAATAAAAACCAAAACATCTTTATCGCCCATAATTAAATCTATTTCACCAAGCTGACAACTATAATTAGCTGTAACCAGCTTTAACCCTTGCTGTTGCAAATAATCGCAAGCCAAATTCTCTACATTTTTTCCTACTATTTGCATTTATCTTAATCATTGTATAGCAACAGGAAACCCATCACGAAATCTCGCCCACTTCAATTCACGATAAATATGGTTAAAGCTATCTAGATATAACTTACCACTGGCACCATCAAAACCATCTTGTGGTGAATTTAAAAATACGTTTAATTTAGAAGCCAAATTATAAGCATCGATACCCAGCGCATATAATCTCTTATAATTAGTATAAGAAGCTGGCCAAAGCGTTATTATCTGCCTATTAATCTCTTGTAAATTAGCATTAAAAACTGATGGTTCATTGAGCACCCATGGCGTATCACAAAAATAAACTCCGTCAATATCCCGATCTAAGCTAGGAGCCAAAACACCTGTATAAATTGCTGAAATTGAATAAAAAGGCAGATCCCCAGCATAATAAAATTTAAGCAATGGTACAATCTGCCGCGCTTTATCTGGAGTAGCTACCAAAAAAATAGTATTAATATCTTGACGTCGCATCGGCTCATTAGAAATATTCTGCTTTTTATCCCTATGTTTTTTAGGAGAGCACAACTTAGATTCATCTGCAGCCAAAAAAGGGCAAAGCTGTTCAGATAAACTTGAGCTATCATTATAATTTAAAATCGCAATTACCTGACCACCAGATTCCTCATATTTAGCTTGAAATACTCGAGATATTTTATCTCCCCAAGCATTTTCAGGTACGATAACCGCCACATGATCATGCCCACCTTCTAGCATTTTTGTCGCAACCTGAGCAGCTTCATCCTGTGGCAACAACCCAAACTGATATAGATTAGGAGCAAAATTATAAATATAATCATCTAAAGTATTTAAAGCAATGGTAGGAATTGGCAGCGAATCAATACCAAGCACAGTCTCCACCTCTTTTTTAGTCAATGGTCCAACAACCACCTCAACACCATCAATTAAAGCTTGCTGATACAATTCTGGTATATCAGCATTAGTAGTATCGACAACCTTTATATTGATATTAGGTCTTTCTTTACGCTCATGATAATAAGCAGCCAAAAAACCATTGCGAATTGCTTGGCTGGTAGCAGCAAGTCCTCCCTTTAAGGGCAGCATTAAGACTATATTATTTGGCTCTGCACTAATTGATGACACCTCACTTCTTGCTTGTATAA
Source organism: Gammaproteobacteria bacterium (assembly GCA_018814965.1). Taxonomy (GTDB): domain Bacteria; phylum Pseudomonadota; class Gammaproteobacteria; order UBA9339; family UBA9339; genus UBA9339. The sequence goes on along the minus strand of JAHIYS010000226.1, from coordinate 1,121 downwards.
CCTCGGCTTGCTTTTCTGTGAACCATCCAGCTCCTTTTCCTCCACCAACGCAACCAGCGAGAAATAAAACCAAAACCAGCATCATCACAAAACGCAGATAAAAAAGCCCAAAAGCAGCTTTAAATGTTTTTTTAATTGATTTGCTACTAATTTGCCATACCATAAGATTTGCTCTGCCATTGCTATAATTACTTCGCATAATATCATCCCTAAATTGCACACTATTTACAACCAGGTGCTTTCTAACGTAATTTGAGAGTTGCCAATCCTAACAATACTAAAATACAAGTAATAATCCAAAATCGCACAATGATCCTTGGCTCCGGCCAACCTTTTAGTTCGAAATGATGATGAATTGGTGCCATTTTAAAAATACGCTTTCCAGTAAGTTTAAATGAGGCAACTTGTAAAATAACAGAAACTGTCTCAAGCACAAAAACCCCACCCATGATCATTAATACTAATTCTTGACGAACTATAACAGCTATTACCCCCAAAGCTGCTCCTAATCCAAGGGCACCAACATCCCCCATAAAAATTTGTGCCGGATAAGTATTAAACCAAAGAAACCCTAAACCTGCCCCAACAATAGCACTACAAAACACCGCCACATCACCAACTCCAGGAACATAAGGAATAAACAAATATTTAGCAAAATTCATATTACCACTAGCATAAGCAAAAATTCCCAAAGCTCCAGCAATCATCACTGTAGGTAAAATTGCTAAACCATCCAAACCATCGGTCAAATTAACTGCGTTGCTGGTACCAACAATGACAAAACATGCAAATAAAATATAAACCGCACCTAACTCAAAATTTAAATATTTTAAAAATGGTATAACAAGTTGCGTTTCGGTTGCGCTTTTAGCGGTCCAAAATAGAAATACTGCGACTCCCAAACCAATCACCGATTGCCAGAAAAATTTTTGATGCGCTAATAAACCACGAGAATTTTTTAAAATCAATTTGCGGTAATCATCAACAAAACCAATCAAGCCAAAGCCAGAAGTTACCACAAGGATCACCCAAATATAACGACTACTCAAATCAGCCCATAACAGCACACTTGTAATAACCGCAATTAAAATTAAAACTCCTCCCATAGTTGGTGTGCCTGA
>JAHIYS010000225.1 GCA_018814965.1 Gammaproteobacteria bacterium | reverse complement strand
TTTTTTAGCTGCCAAAGACTGGTAATATTTGATAAGAGGCTCTGTTTTTTCATGATAAACCCGCAGACGCTTGCGGATCGTTTCCTCTTTATCGTCCTCTCTTTGCACTAAAGTTTCACCGGTCACATCATCTATTCCAGGTTTTTTTGGAGGATTATACTGTAAATGATACGCTCTACCTGATTCTGGATGAATACGACGCCCGCTTAAACGCTCAACAATATCGTCTTCATGAACAAAAATCTCTATCACATAATCAACATCAATCCCTGCCCTGTATAATGATTCAGCCTGAGCAATTGTCCGAGGAAAACCATCTAATAAATAACCACCCTTGCAATCATTTAGTTGTAAACGCTCTCGAACCAGCGCCATTATGATGTCGTCAGACACCAAAGCCCCACTTTCCATTACCTGCTTTACCTTTAAGCCAAGCTCAGTGCCTTCCTCTACCGCGGATCGCAACATATTCCCAGTAGAGATCAAAGGAATATTATAATGTTTAGCTAAATATTGTGCTTGCGTTCCTTTTCCAGCCCCTGGACAACCTAATAACACTATACGCACTTTACTATCCCCCGCTATTATCTAATCAAATAAGCTGCCATTATATAAACCTCCGATCAGAAATTACAACTAATTGTTTTATTATCTGGGGTTTTATCTGAAATCCTAACTCTACCGGTTGCCTCCAAAATCACCGCCAGCCCATCCCCTGGGCTATTGCCAAAACAATAATAAAAATGCCCGCGTTGCTCCTTGGTAGCTCCATTTGGCAAAAAAGTTATCTGATCTTTTGCAAGGATACTTCCTTGCCAAATTAACTTATCCCCAGCAAAAACCCTAGGAAAAACTCGCAGGACCTTATTTGACCTGGTTATAACGATCTGTCCCTCATCCCACCGATCATCACAGCTTTTATGATCTTTACTTCCACAAAAAATCACTGGCTCACCAAACTTAATAGCACTAATGCGGGTAAATTGTAGAGCTGATCTTAGTTCATTGACATAACTCAAAGCACGATTTTTTCCTACAAGCACCCTTTTATTGGGAACCAACATTAGCAACATTATACTAAAAATCGCTAAAACGAATAAGATCTCGATAAGAGAAAAAGCCTGCTGCAATCTATTTTTTACCATTCCTAAAATACAAACCATAAAATTAACCAATACAGCTGGTTCTGAGGGATAATTTAAAGAAAAATTATCAACTAAAAATAATTAAACTAAAATACCGTGTTTTTTAAATTTCAAATTCCTCCTGAATAATTTATACTGTAGGGAATTTTACAAAGGAATATCTTATATGTTTAATAATTTATCCGAACGCTTAACTAGCGTTGTTAAAAGTCTAACTGGTCGTGGACGCTTAACCGAAGAAAATATCAAAGAATCACTAAGCGATGTTCGCACTGCCTTGCTTGAAGCTGACGTATCACTTTCAATAGCCAATACTTTTCTTGATAATGTTCAAACCAAAGCGATTGGCCAAAAAGTCTTAACCAGCCTAAGACCTGGCGACGCCTTAATCAAGGTAGTACACGACGAACTGATTGCAACCTTAGGGGAACACTCTGCCTCACTAAATCTACAAGCCCAACCTCCAGTAGTAATTATGGTGGTTGGACTTCAAGGAAGCGGTAAAACCACTACGGTAGCCAAACTAGCCCACTGGTTAAAAACCACACAAAAAAAGTCGGTTCTTCTAGCCAGCACTGATATTCATCGTCCTGCAGCTATTGAACAATTAAAAATTTTAGCACAACAAATTGATGTTCATAACTTCGCAAGCAATCCCAACGATGACCCAATTACAATTGCTCGGGCAGCAATAACTCAAGCCAAAAATCAATTGATTGATACTATAATTATCGATACTGCTGGTCGCTTACATATCGACCAAGAGATGATGGAAGAAATAAAGCATCTACACCAACAAATCGAACCTCTTGAAACCCTTTTGGTAGTAGATAGCATGATGGGGCAAGATGCTGTAAATACTGCTAAATCATTTGCTGATACCGTTTTATTAACCGGTATAATTCTTACCAAAACTGATGGTGATGCTCGCGGTGGCGCGGCACTATCCATGAGGATTACCACTGGCCAACCAATCAAATTTATTGGTACTGGCGAAAAGATAGATGCCCTAGAACCATTTTACCCTGACAGAATCGCTTCACGTATCTTAGGCATGGGTGATATCTTAACATTAGTAGAAGATGCTCATAATAAAATTGACCATAAAAAAGCTGAAAAACTCGCCAAAAAATTTCAAAAAGGAAAAGCTTTCGATCTTGAGGACTTCCGAGAACAACTACAGCAAATGCGCAACATGGGCGGCATCAGCAATCTTCTAACTAAACTGCCTGGCTTGGGCAATATGCCTCAAGCAAACAGAGCAAATAGCGAACAAACTTTGATCAAAATGGAAGTAATTATTAACTCTATGACTCCTCGTGAAAGACATTTTCCTGCATTTATCAAAGGATCAAATAAACAAAGAATTGCCAAAGGTTCAGGCACTCAGGTACAAGATATCAATCGCCTATTAAAGCAATTTGAACAGATGCAAAAAATGATGTCACGTCTTAAAGGATCTAAAATGCAAAGCATGTTAAACTATCTACAAGGATCTTAATTGTTTTGAGATTTAAAACCCATGGATATACTAAAAACCGAACACTTAAAAAAAATCTACAAGCGCAAAGTCGTTGTCAAAGATGTATCGTTTGTTATTCGCAGCGCTGAAATTGTTGGTCTATTAGGCCCAAATGGTGCTGGCAAAACTACAAGCTTTTACATGACTCTTGGCATGGTAAGTCTAGATGGCGGACAAATATTTCTTAACGACAAAGAGATAACCAATCTAACCATTCATGAACGTGCACGCTTAGGCATAGGATATTTACCACAAGAACCATCCATATTTCGCAAATTAAGTGTCGCTGAAAACATAATGGCTGTCTTAGAATTACGCAAAAATCTATCTCAAGAAAAACGATGGGAAATATGCAATGGACTTCTTGAAGAATTTCATATCGACTCCATAAGAAATAATATTGGCTTTAGTCTCTCTGGTGGAGAACGACGTCGAGTAGAAATTGCACGCGCTTTGGCTTTAGAACCAAAATTCATTCTTTTAGATGAGCCGTTTGCTGGCATAGATCCAATTTCAGTTATCGATATCAAACATATCATTCATCAATTATGCGAACGTAAGATCGGGGTTTTAATTACAGACCATAATGTGCGTGAAACCCTAGACATTTGTCATCGAGCATATATAGTTAACGCAGGAGAAATTATAGCCGAGGGAACACCGAAAGATATTTTAAACGACCAGCAGGTACGAAAAGTATATTTGGGTGAAAATTTTAATATATAAATTTAGGAGGAGCAATGCAACCAATTAAAATTTCAGGACACGGTATTGAAATTACACCAATACTACATGACTTTATTATCAAAAAAATAAGCCGCATATAAAAACACTCACATCAAATAACAAATATACATGTTTTCCTTAGCGTAAATAAACTTTCTCAAGCAGCTGAAGCTACAGTCCATATACCAGGATCGGAAGTTTTTGCCAGCGCAGAATCAGAAGATATGTATAAAACCATTGACCTTTTGGTAGATAAAATAATCCGTCAATTAGATAAGCATAAAGGGAAAATATTTGATGCCCATAAAGTGACTGACACAGCTCTTTAGTTATGCCCAAAAACATCAAAGCTTTACTTAAAATATTATGTGATGGCAAATACCACTCCGGAACCACTTTAGGCGCTAAGCTTAAAGTGACCCGGGGTGCAATCTGGAAAAGCATCAAACAGCTAAAAGAATATGGCATCAATATTGAAGCTAAAACAAACCTAGGATATAGAATACCCGGCGGCTTAGAATTATTAGACAAAAAAAATATCACAAAACATATCGCTATCAAACATAAGTTTGATGCAAACGAAATTTTAATTTTCGATGAACTACCATCTACCAACAACTATCTAGCAGATCTAATAAAGGAAAAAAAACTTGAAAACTGCGAAAGATATAACTCAGACTCAGGTAAGCTTGGTGTTCGAAAAAATAAGAAAACCCTAAAACCTAAATCCGAAAGATACTTTTGTTTTGCCGAATATCAAACAGCTGCTCGAGGACGCTTTGGAAGAAATTGGATATGTACTTTTGCACAAAACATCTATCTATCTTTATCTTGGCAGTTTTCTCGCGAACCCCATGAACTAAGCGGCTTAGGATTAGTAATTGCGGTTGCTGTCGCAGAGTCTTTAAAAAGCTATGGGATTAAAAATGGGATCTCTCTTAAATGGCCCAATGATGTTTTATGGGAAAATCGTAAACTAGTAGGCATTTTAATCGATCTTTTTGGAGAAATTCCCCATATTTATAATGCAATTATTGGGATAGGTATAAACTTAAATATTTCTCAAGAAAAAGGGGACCAAATAACTCAGCCCTGGTGTGATATTGCCCAAATAACCGGTTTGACACCTAAAAGAAATCAATTAGCAGGCCTTTTATTAGATAATCTATTAGAAGCTATTAGCACCTACCAAGATCAAGGCTTAAAACCATTCATAAAAAAATGGCTGAAACTAGATGCCGCTTATGGAAAAAAAGTAACCGTTATAACCAACGAACAAAATATTACTGGCACTGGCATGGGAATCGATGACAAAGGATATTTTTTACTTAAAGATAATCATGGAAAAACAAGATCTTTTGCTTCTGCTGAAGTTTCTTTAAGAATTCAGCCTTGAATTATATTTTCCAATTCTAAGAATCTCAGAATTTTCTCAGGATTAACTCCATTTATATAAGGAACAACTCCAAGCAATGGCGCTTTTATACACTCCCTCATCGATTCAATGTTTTCTTGTAAATAGAGCATTTTTTTATCAACAACGTTAGCAATCCAACCTGATATTTTGACTCCAGAACTACGCATATGCTCATATGTTAAAACGGTATGATTAATACAACCCAACCTGACTCCTACAACTAAAACAACCGGATAACCATAAGCTTTTGCAAGATCCAACATACTCTCATGATCGCTCACAGGCGTACAACATCCACCAGCACCCTCTATAACAATATAATCAGCTTCACATGTTAGCGCCCTCCTTGACGCTCTTATGACTCCTGCAACTGATAATTTAATCCTGTTTTTCTTAGCCGCCAGATGAGGGGCAACCGGATCTTGAAATGCAAATGGATTAATATCCGGATATAACAAATCACTGCAAGAACTAAACTTTTGCAATATCAAAGCATCGTTATTAAATAGTTTATTATCTATAACAGCGCAACCACTTGCTATGGGCTTTATAGCGCAAACCCTCTTCCCTTCATTGATCAATGCGCAAGTTATCGAAGCTGCAATTAGTGTCTTCCCAACAGAGGTATCAGTCCCAGTTATAAAAAAACCACGGGCAATATCCTTTTTATTATTTTTGTTTTTTAGCAACAACATAATAGACCTCAAAAGAAGCTGGTAATTTATTATCATGATTCCGAAATTGGTTATAATATATTTCCAGCTGTTTGAATTTATTTCTCCCTGACAATCCCTGATGACGATCCTGCCGCATATTATGAGCACCGAGCATTTTAAGCTCTAACATCATCTCATATACAGAATCAAAATAACGCGGGTGAGAAGCTTGCTCAAGGTGTTGATCTTTAAAACCAACATCCCTTATTATACTCAATAAGGTCTCCCAAAAGATAAAATCACTTGTATGAACATAAGCATCGAGACCAGACCAAACACTATGCAGCTCTTTTAAAGAGCCCAAACCAAAAGTAGAGAAAACCACCGCTCCTCCTGGCTTAAGAACACGCAACCATTCATTCAAAGTAATCTTAATATCAGGACTCCACTGCAACATTAAATTGGAAAATATTACATCAACAACTTCATTTTCAATTGGCAGATTATCCGAATCTGCACATAGAAATCTTAAGTTCTTTTTATCACCAAAACACTGACTTGCATAGCTCACCATATTGAGCGCTATATCTACTCCAATAACTTTTGCATGAAAAAAAACATCAGCTAACTTAGAAGTTAATATTCCAGTACCACATCCAACATCAATCATCACCGATGGCTTGGACTTAAACCCATTTAATTTGCAAATCAAATGATCCCCAACTTTTTTTTGCAAAGTATTAACTTGGTTATAGCTTTTCGCAGCCCGACTAAAAGATCGTGCAATTTGTGCTTTATCAAACTTATTATTCATAAATAAACTTCTTTATGGTTTTTAAAAAACAATCAACATGAGAAATAAACGGAATATGCGCAGCTTTCAGCATTACCTTGATTTGCGCTTGGGGCATATAAAATTTTAAATATTTATCAATTTCTGCTGGCACCAGTTTGTCTTTCGCTCCCAGCAACCATAATATTGGCGCCTTGATTTTAACCAAATCTAAACGTAAATCAGTATCTAACAATATACTCAAACCTTGAGTCAGAACCTTTTCTGAAACACCATCCTCTACAATCATAATATTTTTTAAAATCTGTAATTGTTTTCGCGCTTCTTGATGATTATCTAGATTTACTTGCAAAGCCATAAAACGTAACGAGGTCCTTTCTAAATCTTTACGCAACCCTTTTTTAAAAGCTTGAAAAACATCAACCCTTACTCCCGGCCAATCGTTTTTTTCAATAAAACAAGGGGTCGCATTAGTTAAAATTAATTTACCTACTAAGCACTGATAATGAATAGCCAACCAGATTGCTATTAACCCTCCCATTGACCATCCAATTACTATTGATCCCTCAGGAATAATAGAGGAAATTTTTTTACCTATATTTAATAACGTATGCTTTTGTGACAATATTTTATTATCCCCATATCCTGGCAAATCAATTAAGGTAACACGAAACTCCTTTGATAATTGCGGTACAATCATCTGCCAAACACCAGAGTGCGCCCCCCATCCATGAATTAGCACAACACTTTTACCTGTCCCAATTACCTTATAGCTTAACTTTGATTTCATTTTTATCTTTATCAATAACCTGGTTTAATAAGTCTAATAAGCAATCAATGTTTTCTTCGGTATGACTAGCCGTTAGACTAATTCGTAACCTCGACGTATTAACTGGCACCGTCGGCGGCCGTACTAAAGCAACCAAAATACCCAGCTCTTTTAAATGCGCTGCTATACTTTCGGCACAACTAGCTTTACCTATAATCAATGCTTGAATAGGTGTCCTGGATGCCAACAAAGGTAATCCTAGTTGGCACGCTTTTTTCCTAAATCTTTTGATTAACACAGCTAAATGATCCCGCCTCCAATCATCTTGTTGGAGCAATTTTAAACTTGTGCGGGTGGCCTCAACAATTGCCGGAGGTAAAGAAGTAGTATAAATACTAGTTCGCGCAAATTGAATTAGACTTTCAATCACAACCTTACTTCCAGCCACAAAAGCACCAAAAGTTCCAAAACTCTTACCAAAAGTACCGACCAATATCGGCACCTGTTTTGACGTAGCTCCATAATAGTTGATTGTCCCTCTACCTTGCGAACCTAAAACACCAATACCATGCGCATCATCAAGCATTAACAATCCATTATTTTGTTCAGCTATCTTTACTAAATTAGACAAAGGGGCCATATCACCATCCATGCTAAACACCCCTTCAGTAATAATTATTTTCTGTTTAGAATCTTGAGAGGATAAAATTCTATTTAGGTCTTGAACATCCAAATGCTTGTATCTTCTAAAATTAATCCTAGGATAATGACAACCATCAATAATTGATGCATGACTAAAACGATCAATAAAAATACTCTTGTCTCGACCAGCAAACAAGGTTGTTATCACCCCTAAATTCGCCATATAGCCAGTAGAAAATAATAAAACTCTCTCGTAACCTAAAAACCCTGCTAGCTCCTCTTCCAAAGCTTTATGAGCAAAACTGTATCCTCCCAATAACTGTGAAGATCCACTACCACACCCATATTTTTTTAATCCATCTTCACACGCACGAATAACATCAGGGTGATTTGCTAAACCTAAATAATCATTGCTAGAAAAAGATAAATAAGGATTGACGCCAAAAACCCCTCTAGTTCGATACAGATTTAATTGTTGACGTTTTTTTAAATTTTTGACTAAATTTACTTCCAACACAATTTACATCCGTTAAGTTAGCTATTAACTAGGGGGGCATTCAAACCAGCATATTTTAAATGCCAGAAATATCGTTAGGCAACATTTTATAAAGTCTCTTAAATCTCCTCTAAAAAAATATCTATACATGCATCCTAGCTTTTTATTTCGATCCCTAGACGTCGTAACAAACCACGATCTTTTTCTATTTCAGGATTATTTGCGGTAAGAAGTTTTTCTCCACAAAAAATTGAATTAGCTCCAGCACAAAAACACAAGGCTTGTAATTCATCACTCATCCGCTCCCTTCCTGCGGCCAATCTAATAAAAGAAGATGGCATTAAAATACGCGCCACCGCAATCACCCTAACAAAATCAAAATAATCTATAGAGTTTACATTAGCCAAAGGGGTTCCTAACATCGGCATAAAGTAATTAATCGGCACACTATGAGGATGCTGGGGAAAATTGGCTAACTGTTGCAGCAACCCCATACGATCTTCCATGGTTTCCCCCATCCCTATAATTCCACCACAACATATTTTGATCCCAACCTTGCGTAGATTTTCTAAAGTATCAATTCGCTCACTATAACTTCTAGTCGATATAATTTTTTTATAGTACTCTTTTGACGAGTCCAGATTATGATTGTAGTAATCTAACCCCTCTTTTTTTAATAATCGAGCTTGGTCTTCGGTTAAAGACCCTAAACTCATACAGGCTT
>JAHIYS010000224.1 GCA_018814965.1 Gammaproteobacteria bacterium | reverse complement strand
ATCTCTTTCAAGTTCGACCATATATTCTCTTTCCAGAGCAGAATCGTAATTTTCTTTACCATCAGGGCTCTTTTTTAAATTGGTTAAAGTTAAGCATTATTGCTTTAATATTGCTATTGGTGATATTGCTTTCAGCATTATATTTTGTTAGCCCTAGTTTTGAAGGTTATCGCCATAATCTTGAGCAATTTGCTAGTAGTGTTATGAAACAACCGGTTGAGATTGGTTCTGTTTCCGTAGGGATTAGAGGTTTAGAGCCAGCGCTTAGATTGAAAAAAGTTACAATTTTTAATGACAGTAAAAATAAAAAGATACTCCAAGCGAAGGAATTGCAAATTGGTATAGATTTGATAGGTAGTTTAATTAAATGGAAAGTTAAACCAGGATTACTATTGGTTCGTGGGAGTGAGGTTGCAGTTTATCAGAATAAAAGCGGCAAGATTGGTCTGGTAGGAGCATCTTCTCAAACTACAAAGGTTACAGAAGATGATTCTGTTTTTGATGAAATTGCTTTATGGTTGTTTGAGCAAAGTAGAATTGATTTAGAAGAAATTAAACTAAAATGGTCTTTGCCTAATGGTGATGTAATCAAAGTTAATGATTTATATCTAAGCTTAAATAATGGTGCTTTGCAGCACGAGTTGAATCTTAGTGGTAATTTAGAGCAACAAGATTACCCGGCAAAATTTAAAGCTAATTTCAGATTGCGAGGAGATCTTTTAAAAATACCTTCTTTTCCTTTAGTGGGTGATGTAAAAATACTGAATTGGTCATATGACTTGAATTCATCTCGGCTTTCTAATAATCATTTGGCTTTGCCTTTGTCGGGTAATATTAATTTACAAATTAAAGATTCTAAAATCAAAACAAAAAATTTTCGTCAACCAATGGTAATTAATAACTTGGGGGCTAAGGTTGATTGGCAACATGATGGTAATAAGCTAAAACTCAATGTTAGTAAATTGGAATTTATGGATGATTGGTTAAGTTTTTATGGTGGCGGCCAATGTTTGTTTTTAGACAACGCGCCACTACCCACGGTTGATCTTAAGCTAAAATTTAAACTAATTAATTTAGCAAAGGCTAAGTTATATTACCCTGTATCTGTGTTGCCTAGTAATGCTACAGCTTGGTTAGATCAAGCATTTACTAGTAGTAAACTTTTATCTGGTAACCTGATTTTGCAAGGTCCTTTAGATAAATTTCCATTTGATAATAATGAAGGGAAGTTTTTAATTGAGAGCACTATACGTGATGTCTATCTGCATTATGATCCTGATTGGCCCTTAATTGAAAAGATATCTGGCAAGATGACTTTTGCTAATCGTTCCATGACCATATTGGCAAATAGCGCAGGAATTATGGGCCAACCAGCTAAGTTTATTAAAGCTGTTATACCGGATTTAGATCTTCCAATTCTATATATTGATGGAGCGATAGATACCGATTCTAGTGTGGGACTAAAGTTTGTAAATTCTAGCCCACTTAAAAAGACTGTTGGGCGTAAATTACAGGATATTGTCTTGTCGGGCCCGATGCATTTTAATCTAACTATGGAGATGCCTCTATCTGATGATGTTGCTAAAAAAGATACGCAGGTTGAGGGTGATATTTTATTGATTAATAACCTGGTTAGTTCTCAAGATTTAGGGTTTAACGTTAGTAGTCTTCAAGGTGATTTACATTTCAAGGATGGAGATTTAGTAGCCAACAACATTCAAGGCAAATTATTCGATAGGCTGCTGAAACTTAATATAAGTACATTAAATCCAGATACTGACGACGCAATTACCAGGGTAAGTCTATCTGGAAGTGCTATGATGCAAGATTTTGAACGAGCATTTGCAGTTAAACTATCTCCGTATATGTTCGGAGATTTTAATTTTGATGCCTTACTTGATTTGTATACTTCTTCTACGCAGAATATTTTTAAATTACATTCTAATCTTTTAGGTGTGGGAATTGATTTGCCTAAGCCTTTTGATAAAAAGCCTGATAGTTCTTATGAGTTTGATTTGTCGTGTTATTTTGGAGGCAATAAAAATCCACAGATAACCGTAAATTATAATAATCAAATATCGGCAGCTTTGATGGTTAAAAAAGATAGTAGTGGGTCGCTTAAGATGGTGGGTGGAGAGGTGAAGTTTGGCAAAACCCCAGCTAAGGTTGCTACATCAACTGGTTTGGTTATTTCTGGTAGTTTAGATGAATTAGATTGGTCGGTATGGAAAGAGTACTTACGTAAAGCGCAGGGAAATTTTAATGCGGCTGGCTCTGTGGTTCGTAAGGTCAGTTTGAAAATTGCCAAGCTTCGTATTTTGGGACAACTGTTTAATAAAATATCGCTGGATGCACAGCCAAAAAACGATGGTTGGGAGATTGCAATTTTAATGCCAGATATTGATGGGAAGATATATTTTCCTAATAACAATAAAAAAGCAATAAAGGGAGAATTTAAGAAACTTTATTTAAATAGTAAAAAGCAGGAAAGTTTAACTGAACTTAAGCCCCAAGATTTACCCCCTTTAAATTTTATAATTAATAATTTTAGATATGGGAATAAATATTTTAATCGAGTGATATTTACCAGCAAGCCGTGGGATGGAGGATTGAAGTTTGATGAGATTAAAATCATTGATGATGGATTTGAAATAGATGCTGGTGGTGAATGGTTAGGAGTTGGTAATAACCAGCGTAGCATTTTTCGAGGGAATGTTAATAGTAAAGATGTGGGTGGTTTGTTAAAACAGCTGGATTTTACTGATACTATGAT
>JAHIYS010000223.1 GCA_018814965.1 Gammaproteobacteria bacterium | reverse complement strand
GATCTACAAGAAATTCATTAGCACTTAATCTTGATTCAAAATCATAAGGTTCAGAGGATAATGATGTTCCACCCGTAAAAGTTTTACCTTTGTTATCCCCCAAATGATTCACGACTTACACTTTACTAAAGATCAAATAGGAATCTTGGGCAGTGTATTTTATATCACTTATGGCGTAAGTAAATTTATTAGCGGCATGATATCTGATCGGTCTAACCCCCGTTATTTTATGGCGATTGGCTTATTTTGCAGTGGAGTAGCAAATATTTTCTTTGGCTTTTCCTCTTCACTAATGTGTATGACTATCTTTTGGTTAATTAACGCCTTCTTTCAAGGTTGGGGATGGCCCCCTTGTGCCCGACTTTTAACTCATTGGTATTCTCAATCTGAACGCGGCAGATGGTGGGGAGTATGGAACACCGCTCATAATGTAGGCGGAGCATTAATTCCAATCATAGTTGCTACTAGCGTCCTCCTATTTAACAACTGGCGTGCAGCCATGTTTGTTCCGGGAATAGCCACCATTATACTGTCTTTTATCATAGTTAACCGATTAAGAAATGTTCCAGAATCTCAAGGACTGCCACCAATTGAAGTATATAGAAATGATCATGTAGATTCACAAACAAAAAATCCAAATAAACAACCCATCATAAAAATATTTTTCAATTATGTATTTAAAAATAAATATATTTGGTTCCTAGCATTTTCCTATGTTTTTGTTTATGTAGTGCGCACAGCAGTAAATGACTGGGGCGCTGTCTACCTAACAGAAGAAGGATATTCTCTAATGAAAGCTAATAGCTGCATGTCCTTTTTTGAGATAGGTGGTTTTGTCGGAAGTTTAGCTGCTGGATGGTGCTCAGATAAGATTTTCTGTGGTACCAGAGGACAAACTAACGTCTTATTTAGCTTAGGGGTAGTCTTTTTATTATTATGCTTCTGGTTTATCCCTGGAAAACATTTATTATTACATAGTTCGCTGATGTTTGGCATAGGGTTTTTCATTTTCGGGCCCCAAATGTTGATTGGAATGACAGCTGCTGAACTCTCCCATAGAGAAGCTGCAGGTACTGCGAGTGGTTTTGTGGGCTTATTTGGCTATATTGGAGCAGCTTTATCTGGCTACCCCATAGGCCTAACAATTCAAAAATTTGGCTGGCAAGGGTTCTTCGTTGTTGTAGGTGTCTGTGCCGTATTATCTATAGTAACTCTTATGCCGCTATGGAGAGCATCAGGACATAAAAAACTTGCAACTCAAGATGCTTAATAGCTTTAGAGTGTAATTATTTTAAGTAAAGAATACAGAGATACTCCTTAGTTGGTTTATCTCTGTATTTTGATCTGTCTCCCTTCAAATGCTATTAGAATATAAAACTTTCCTCTATTTCCTTTTATCCTCAATTTTTTCAACAACGTAATAGAATTTGATAGTTATTGTCGTCTGGCAGCTTAACATGGCTCAACGATTGCCATTGAGCAACTTGAACCATAGCTTAACAGTTTTATCGTCCCACAACTTGATATAGCTCAATAGCTGTCGTAGGGTGGTTGAAAAACCCAATATCTGCAATCGGTGGCTACAAAATCCAATATCTGTCATCCCGCGGCGAAGAGTGCTCTTGATGAACGTCGTCTCGCGGCGAAGACCGCGGGATCCAGAATCTCATTTTTAAGTATAGTTGAACTGATCTGAACCTTTTTACTCTTTTTCTTGGGGCCGCATTCTTCAACGGGGCGACAAAACATAACAATTGTCATCCCGCAGCTAAGAGTGCTTTTGATGAACGTCGTCCCGCGGCGAAGACCGCGGGATCCAGAATGCAAGATTTTCATATTGCAATCACCCCTGAGAGCAATATTAGCATCATTATCACAATGAATAGGGATTTGAATTTTAAAAATGTGGGATTTTAACAAGATTGATAACTATCTTGTCATTATAATTGACGTATGCCTTTAAGTTAATTAGAATCTGCTGTCTTAGAAATATATTCGGGGCTATAGCTCAGCTGGGAGAGCACTTGCATGGCATGCAAGGGGTCAGCGGTTCGATCCCGCTTAGCTCCACCAATATTCTAAGATGTTGAAAGACCTGCTAGGCTTGTATCAGGAAATGTTAATCCAGATCAAATTAGCTTTTTAAAAGGGTCCCCATCGTCT
>JAHIYS010000222.1 GCA_018814965.1 Gammaproteobacteria bacterium | reverse complement strand
CAAGACCCTAATTTTATTAAATGGATTATTTCCAAGATACTAGGAAGACCGTCGTCAGAAATAAAAACGCTAGTCAAATAGGAGTTGTAAGTAGCGGATCTAACCTCTAAGTTCAAAAATCCGAGTTTTTTGCTGTCATTGCGAGGAGCGTAGCGACGAAGCAATCTTTTATTCGGATTTAAGCGCCTCTTTCAGTCGGTGACATTCCGTTGCTGACTGACTACAAATAAAACACACGAGAAGGAGTTATAACTAGTTTTGATGTGACGGTAGAGGCAGATAAAATTTATGTTTTTATAATTAGTTTGGCTTTATAAAGTATATAAGCAATTAAATACATAAATAGCATGAAAGCTACGGCATGGAGAAATGATGCGAGCCAAGAATTATCAATAGATTGGAATAAAAAATTATAATAATGATTCTTTAAGGAACTTAAGGTTCCATCTGCTTTGGTAGTTTTGATTAGAATTGTTAATCGTAAAATTAGGATAGAGATAATAAATATCGTTAGTGCATTTAAACCATAAATTTGTAGAGGTTTAGACCATTTCTGATATTTCTTTATATCAATTAACCAATAGCAACAGGTAAATGTTACCAGTGCGACTCCGGAAGTAAATACCGCATACGAAGGGGTCCAAAGATTTTTATTTATTTGGAGCCAGCGGTTTATTATTAATCCAAGTAAAATAAGAGCGCACCCAAGAGTTAACATCCAAAATATTTTTCTGGGGAGAGTTTTTAAATTTAACAAGTGTCCAGTTAAAACACCAAAGAGCGTCGTAGCGATTGCTGGCAGAGTACTAAGAATTCCCTCTGGGTCAAATCCTGGGGTTGGAGCGCCAATATAAGTGTGGCCATGGAGCAAGCTTGAATCAATATACCAGGCTAAATTACCGACAGGCTCTAATATTCCAGCCCCGAATCCTGGAACTGGGAAAAATTTTATAAGTATCCAGTAGCTAGCAAGGAGAAAAATGGTCCAAACTATTTGCCAGGTAACTTTACTATAAAGAACAATCAATGAAGCGACAAAATAACATATAGCAATTCTCTGTAAAACTCCGGGAATCCTAATGTTGCTCCAGCTAAAATCGTGGCCAGTGATCAATCCGAATGGAAACCCATTAAGAAATAATCCAATAGCAAACAGCGCTAAAGATCTTATGAAAACGTGGCGTAATAGTTGGTTGCGCTTGGCTCCATGTGCGATGCGGGTAGTAAAAGATAGAGTAATCGCAACCCCAGCTATCCACAGGAAAAATGGAAATATCAGGTCAGTAAAAGTACAACCATGCCAAGAAGCATGATCTAGTTGTGAAAATACATGATCCCAAGATCCAGGATTATTAACCATGATCATGCTAGCTATGGTAAATCCTCGGAATACATCAAGAGAAAACAAGCGATTTGAGGTCGCAACTATGAGTTTATTCATGGATATCAACAGTGGTAATGGAAATAATGTTAAAAGTATGCCTGATTTTTATGGGATAATAAAGAGACCTCTTGCATAATAACTATCTTTTGCCCTATTATATGACTATGGAATCAAATTTAGTTTCGATGGCACAAGAAGTTTCAATTAAGAACCCGCGCAAAAGACTTAGCGATAATTTTCCTGTTTGGGTAAGGGTCTCATGGAAAAAATTTATTGCCCCTATAATGGGTAATCCTCAGCATCAAACGATAATCCCAAACACCGCTAATCATAATGCTTGGGTTTTAGGTGCTCAGCCAGATCACTCCGTTATAAAAACACTGCAGATGGAAAATAATAATCTGAGGGTTCATATAGTAAGCATGCTTGCTGACGATGAAAGGATAATTACCGATAAATCACAATCAGATGGCATAAGCGAAATTGATAGGAACACATGGCTTGACCACGGGGTTATAACTGTTTCTGGGTTAAATCAAACTGTTGATGATATGTATGAGTTCCAGCAAAAGCTTTATAAAAAGTTTGATAAGGCGGATGGAAAGGACGGAGATGTTTTTTATTGCCATTGTATGGCTGGACGATCCCGCAGTTTTGTAGAAACCATGGCTTTTTTGTATTTCCACCCAGATAAAACAACGCTGTTTGATTTTGAAGATCCAGCTTGGGATGATATTAAAAAGAAAATTCCTGAAGATTTGCAGAAACGGTTACAAGCTGCCCCAACCTTTAGTGATATAGCTGAATATGTGCAATTGCTTCGGCCAAAGGTTAAAAAATTTAGGACGTTAGATGGTGATCAAGCTGGGCTTGTTGGGCTTATGGCTCTTAGTAAAGCATCCAATGAGAATCCGTCGATTAAAGAGCAATTATCTGAGATACAGCCGCAAGAGAATGTTAGTAAACTTTATAAACACCTCTATAGAGAAGCTTTAGATATTGGTTTAATCTTAAAGGCACCTTTAGATGCTAGTTTAAGGGATCAAAAAGACAGAAAAGCTCAAGAGGACAATCTTGCGCAGGTATACAAGGCTTATCAATTTGGGGGAGTTAATTTATTAGCAGCAATGATAGTTCCTAAGGATGCTGGAAAAACAGATTTTGATTATGAGCGGTATAATTTTGGAGTTCTTACAGCAGCTTCACCCGTGGCAGCTAACCAAATTTTAGAAAAGAATTTTTTCAAGAATTTTGAGAATCTAAGCCCAAGTGAGCAGGCAAGATTAGTGATTTTGATGAAGGGCTTAGAGGAGCGCGGATGTGATCTAGGGAAGTTGTATAATCCTGATTACTTTGCCTTACAAGTAATGAAAAATGTTAACGAACTTACCGTAGGTGATCGGGTTGAGCTTTTAAGATGTAAAATATTAGATTTAGATTACAAGGATGTGGTTGCAAGGGTTTTAAAAGGCAATAAAATTGATAGATATAATGCTGGCATACAATTAGCAGAACTTTATAATATCGCAAGCTCAAACAAAGAGGAAGTCGGTTCAGTTAGAAAAGTTATTGTGGATAATAAATTGAGTTATGTTGAGCAGTTTAACTTCGTTAAACGGTTGCATGATTTGGGAAGTCAGGATGTTCATGAATATGCAAAAATGGTGTTGAACAATTATGATAATAGGTGGTTCCCATTTTTTAATAACCCCGTTTCATCCGAACAAAAAAAAAGTCTTCAAGAGATAATTAACCCTAAAAAAGAGAAGATTATCACTAAAGGGGAAGAGGTCTCAGAACAGGATAAAACCATAAAAGATGAGCAAGGAATATTAAAAAAATTAGAAGAACAACCGGTTGCATCAAAAGTAGTTAATCCGCATGCAGGTGATCTCGTTAGAAGCAAGGCTATGGAAGCAGAGAAAATACCGATAAAAAAGGATGATGCCGGGGATACGCCAATCCTGAGGGCTCATTAGCTGAAGCTTTTATCTAGCCCGGGAAAGTCCGGCCCTATTTTTCCCGTGCTTTATACAAATCATCTTTAGTATCAGATTATATTATAAAATATATTTAGTTAAATCCTCGTTTTCTAATAGTTTTGAAAGTTGTTTGTCAACATACTCTGCGTCAATTTTTATGGGTTTTAATTTTTTATTTGGCGTTTCATAAGAGATCTCTTCGAGTAAACGTTCCATAATAGTGTAGAGGCGTCGTGCGCCAATGTTTTCTGTTCTCTCATTTACCTGAAATGCAATTTCAGCCATCCGTTTAATGCAATCATCAGTGAATTTTAGAGCAACTTTTTCAGTTTTCATGAGAGCAATATATTGCTCAACTAAAGAAGCTTTGGGCTCGGTAAGTATTTTTACAAAATCTTCTGTGCGCAAGGCATTTAATTCTACTCGAATAGGGAAGCGTCCTTGTAGCTCTGGGATCAGGTCAGATGGTTTAGATAAATGAAAGGCACCAGATGCTATAAATAGGATATGGTCGGTTTTGATCATGCCATATTTAGTAAACACAGTGGTTCCTTCGACTAAAGGTAATAAATCACGTTGGACCCCTTCGCGAGAAATATCTGTGCCGTTGTTGTTTGTGCGTTGGGTTATTTTGTCAAGTTCATCAATGAAGACGATGCCATGTTGCTCTACTTTTTCTTTAGCAACTTGTCGATTCTCATCTTCGTTAATCATTGCAGCAGCTTCTTCGTCACAAAGCTGTTTGAAAGCATTTTTTATTTTTAGTTTGCGTTTTTTAGTGCGTCCTGAAGAGATGTTAGAGAACATGTTTTGTAGCTGATTTGTCATCTCTTCCATTCCTGGAGGAGCCATAATCTCAACTCCTACACTAGGAATAGACATTTCTAATTCCACTGATTTGTCATCAAATTCACCAGCTATAAGTTTTTCACGAAATAATTTACGTGTCGCGGATGCTGATTCTTTTGGTTTTTCTTGATTAGCAGATGAGCTTTTAATTATTGGGGTAGGGAGTAACGCATCTAGAATCCTCTCAATAGCGGCATTTTGAGCACGTATTTTTACTCTTATCATCTCTTCTTCGCGGGCTTGCTTGATAGCAGATTCCATAAGGTCTCGGATGATTGACTCTACATCGCGACCGACATAACCAACTTCAGTAAATTTGGTGGCCTCTACTTTAACAAATGGAGCATTAACCAATGTAGCAAGACGGCGTGCAATTTCAGTTTTACCTACTCCAGTAGGTCCTATGAGTAAGATGTTTTTGGGTTTAATCTCTTGGCGTAGATCCTCTTCTACTTGCGAACGACGCCAGCGATTACGTAGCGCGATTGCGACCGCTCTTTTGGCTTCTGTTTGACCGATGATGTGTTTGTCGAGTGCTTGTACTATTTCAGCAGGGGTAAGAATCTCATTGTTTTTTTGCATGGTTACCTTTTAATGATTTAATTTATATCCCCTCTTTTAAAATATAACTGGGAGATGTTTTATATTATATTATTTATTAGGGAATTTACTCTAAATTGATTTCATCGATTAGGATATTAGTGTTGGTATAAACACAAATGCTGGCTGCAATCTGTAAACTTTTTTCTGCAATTTCACGTGCGCTGAGTTTGGTATTGATTAGTAATGCTTTAGCTGCAGCAAGAGCATAGTTCCCGCCTGAGCCAATAGCGATTATATTTTCTTCTGGTTCAATAACGTCACCATTTCCAGAGATGAGTAAAGATGTTCGTTTATCAGCCACAGCAAGCAGTGCTTCTAAATGGCGTAGGATTTTATTAGTGCGCCAATCTTTAGCTAATTCAACAGCTGATCGCATTAGGTTTCCTTGATGTTTTTCTAATTTTGATTCAAATAGTTCAAATAGGGTAAATGCATCAGCGGTGGCTCCTGCAAAGCCAGCAATTATTTGATCGTGATATAGACGACGAATTTTACGAGCATTGCTTTTAACTATGGTGTGTCCCATGGTTACCTGACCATCGCCAGCAATCGCGATTTTATTATCGCGTCGTATTGATATGATTGTTGTGCCGTGAAATTGTTCCAAGTATTGCTCCTCATAGTGAATCTAAATTTAGATTAGCATGTATCTTTGGTTTGGTCTAGGCCATGCTTTTAAAGAAATCATCCTATATTTTTCGATATAACAAGGTGATTTTAAATCTAATTTTGTTGATTATGGCTGGTGGTTTTTTTAACCATAGAGATTATTTGAGTTCATCGAGTTGAGTGATTAAGCCTACATTTGGGGCCCCAGCTTGTTGCAGTAGCACCATGGCCTGGACGATTTTTCCGTAGCTAATGTTTTTATCACCTTTAACCAAAATCTGGCGCTCAAACTTACCTTGAGTGCGTTTTAATTCATTGGTAACAATAGTTGATAAGTCAATTGCGGAAATAACCTGGGTTGGATTTTTTGATATGTTTAAATAATAATTTCCAGACGCATCTATTGATAAAACTATGGGCTCTTGTAATTTAGGGTCGATAGGTTTAGCGCTTGCAGTAGGCAGCTGAACATCTACACCTTGAAATAAAAGCGGTGCAGTTACCATAAAGATAATTAAAAGGACCAGCATAACGTCGATGTATGGGACGACATTAATCTCCGCAAGCTGGCGATGACGTTTTGGTTTTAGCATTATTGAATTACCTGGCGATGTAAAATGCTAGAAAATTCCTCTCTAAATGTGTCATAAAGATTGGCGAGTTTTTCTACTTCACTTGCATAGCGATTGTAAGAGATAACCGCAGGGATCGCCGCAAATAAACCCATTGCTGTAGCAATTAAGGCTTCTGAAATTCCTGGAGCTACCATTGCCATAGTTGCTTGTTGTACTGAACTTAAAGCGCGAAATGAGGTCATGATTCCCCAAACAGTCCCAAATAAACCAACGTAAGGGCTGGTTGATCCAACAGTGGCAAGAAAAGATAAATGCTGTTCTAAAAGAGCGATTTCTTTTGCAAGAGCTATTCTCATGGCTCGTTGTGAGGCATCTATAATGGCATCAGCATTTACGGTGGATTGTTTTTTTAAACGAAAGTATTCGCTAAATCCAGCATGAAAAATGTTTTCTAAACCATGTAGTTCATCTTGGCGGATGCTTAGTTCAGCATAAAATTTATTTAAGTCACCGCCAGACCAGAATTTTTTTTCAAATTTTTTAACAGCAAGACCAGCATCTTTTAGAAAAAAGAAGCGTTGAAAGATTATGGTCCAAGACCAGAGTGATGCTGCGAGTAAAAGAAGCATTACTAATTTTACAATTGGTCCTGCGTTTGCAACAAAACTCCATATAGATGGTTCGTGAGTCATGAGTATTTTCTCCAGTAATGGGCCAATGTTAGCAAAATATTGTTGATTGTAAAAGTTATTCCATCGCTACAACCGTGGAAAGCAAAGCGAAGGTGGGGTAACAGCGCCCTATTGCTTGAGAGATGGTGCGTAGCCATGTGTAGCAGTGTTGATGAGGGGACGGCCACGGCATAATCACTCGCCGCATTAACTAGTATCTTTAGGGGCAGGATAGTCTAGATGAATAAGAATGGATTTATTTTGGTAGGGTCAAGCCAAAGTGTGAGTATGCTCGTGAGGTGGCCATGCGTCCACGTGGAGTACGGTTAAGGTACCCTTGTTGTAGTAGATACGGTTCAAGCACATCTTCAATGGTATCTTTTTCTTCGCCAATGATGGCTGCTAAAGTTTCAGCGCCAACCGGCCCCCCGTCAAATTTTTCAATAATGGCCATAAGTAATTTGCGATCTAAAACATCAAAACCACAAAAGTCTACATCTAATAAACAAAGAGCAGCATCTGCTACCTCTTTAGTTATAATGCCGTTAGCTTCTACTTGAGCAAAATCTCGTACTCGACGTAATAAGCGATTGGATATTCTGGGAGTTCCTCTTGAGCGTCGGGCGATTTCTATGGCACCATGAGGGTCGGTTTCAATATTTAAAATGTTTGCTGAACGAGCCACAATTTTTGCTAAATCATTTGCTTCATAAAACTCTAAGCGTTGTACAATTCCAAAGCGATCACGTAAGGGAGAGGTCAATAAACCAGCCCTGGTTGTTGCGCCAATAAGAGTAAATGGTGGTACATCTAGTTTGATGGATCGTGCTGATGGTCCTTCGCCAATGATAATATCAATTTGATAGTCTTCCATTGCGGGATAAAGAATCTCTTCAACGGTAGCATTTAGACGATGGATCTCATCGATAAATAAAATATCGTGTGGTTCAAGATTTGTTAAAATAGCTGCTAAGTCACCGGCTCTTTCTAAGACAGGCCCAGATGTTTGGCGTAAATTTACACCTAGTTCATTAGCAATGATATGAGCTAGGGTTGTTTTACCTAACCCTGGAGGGCCAAAAATTAAAACGTGATCCAAAGCATCTTTACGGTTACGAGCAGCTTGGATAAATAGATTCATCTGTTTGCTTACTGCTGGTTGACCAATGTAGTCACTTAGGGTTTTGGGCCTCAAAGCACGATCAACCGCTTCCTCTTCTGGCATGGTGTTTTTAGGTGATATTAAGCGCTCTTGGTTCATGATTGTCTGGTTATTTTATTTTTAATTATAAACTCATGGTAGTTAGCAAAATAATCCAGAAATAATGGATCATATTGGAACTGCTGAGATTTGAACAAAAAATGTCATTGCGAGCTTACGAAGTAAGCGTGGCAATCCAGGAATATATTATAAATCAAGGTATTTCTAGATTGCTTCGTCGCTACGTTTCTCGCAATGACAGCAAAAAACTTCAGATTTCAGCAGCCTCTTTATATTTTAAACAAACTACAGAGCTATTGTATAGTTTTTATAATATTTAGCAAAAATTACTTCAAATATATTGAGAGAATTATTCGGGCTATTGGTGTTTTTGTTAAGGCTTAATGGCTATTGCAACCGTATTTAAGCCCCAAGCCACACTCTTAACTTTTATGTCGGTAAATCCATGGTTTTGTAAGAGATCAAATATCTCATGTTTGTTAAAATATTTTTTGTGGTCATAAATAGCTGTATAAGAAATTATTCTTAAATTAGCTAGTAATTCTAAGAGTGGCTTAGAGATTGGTGCTGGGGTGGTAAGCAGGAGTTTTCCGCGCGGTTTTAAACCACGAAAGCATTCGTTAATGATTTCATTATAATTATCCAGATGTTCTAAAACAGCTAGCATAGTTATAAGATCAAATTCTCCATTTTTTATCGGCAAAGGTAGTTGAGTGAAATCAGCTTTACGTAGTTCAATGTTGTTAAAGGAATTATTTGGCACTAAGAGGTCTAAGCCTACTGACTTATTGATGGTTGTATTAGATAGTTGTTTAAGTAGGGTTGGATTTGCCCCGCAGCCGATATCACACAATAGTGTGTTGGATGTTATATGGGGAATAACAAGATTGGTGCGAAATTTTCTTAGTAATCTGTCGATAGGGGATTCTATTTTCATAAAGTAAAAAAATTGGTGAATATTTGTGGAGATGGTTATTTAATTTTTTTCAATGCTAATCTTATTAAATCTTCGCTTGGGAGATTTTTTTCTTTGAGATTATCAAGAGTATGTCGTGCTTCATGTGGTTTGTAACCTAAAGAAACCAAAGCGCTTATGGCGTCTCGCATAGGAGTGCTGATTGTCTGATCAATTTTTATCCCTGTGGTTTCCCATTCGGAAATTTTATCTCGCATCTCTACAAGTAAGCGTTTTGCAGTTTTTGCTCCAATGCCAGAGATATGCTCGAGAGCAGAAGTATCATTGTTTGCTAAATGTTGAGCAAAGACATTAGGTTCCATAGCAGAAAGAATTGCTAAGGCTATTTTGGGGCCAATATTACTGATCTTAATCAGAGCTCGAAAGAGAGAGCGTTGTTCTTTATTGATAAAGCCATATAAAAACTCCCCATCATCACGCGTAGCCAAGTGAATATATAAGGATACCTCTTTGCCAATAGTAGGTAAGTGGGCAAAGCTACTTATCGACATTTGAATTTCATAACCAATGCCGCTTACTTCAACCATTAAATTTGGAGCTTCTTTTTCTAGTAAAGTTCCCCGTAGAAATCCTATCATAACTTGTATCCTGATCGTGAGTTGGCATGACAGATGGCTATTGCAAGAGCGTCAGCTTCATCTGCTTGCGGGTCATGTTTGAGGTGCAATAATAATTTCACCATATGTTGTACCTGAGATTTTTCAGCATTACCATATCCAACAACTGCTTGTTTTACTTGACGGGCTGAATATTCAGCTACAGGTATATTTTCTTGTGCCGCGGCAACAATAGCTACGCCTCTAGCTTGCCCCAGTTTTAATGCTGAACTGACATTGGCATGCATAAATACTTGTTCAACTGCAGCTTCGCTTGGATGGTATTGCTTAACTAATTCAAAAATCCCAGCAAAAATCTCTTGTAGTTGTACGCTTAAATTATTTTTAGTTGTTTTAATATGACCGCTAGCTAAATAATTATACTTATTGCCAATAGCATCAATAATTCCATAACCTGTAATATTAGATCCTGGATCAATGCCTAAAATGATAGGCATTTAGAATATTCCAGTAATCTTATAAGAGAGGCCAAGAGTAAATAAATTACAATTTGGAACAGGGTTTTTTGTTGCTACATCATTTGTAGAATTAATATAGTTTCTACCCATGACCCCAGTCCAAGAAGCGTCTACTGCTATATTGTCAGTAAAGTTATAAATTATCCCAGCGCCGTATGTGGGCATAATAGTTTCACTATTGTTTTTCACATTGTCAATTGTGTTATCAATTTTTGTGTTTATATATGCGGCGCCACCTTTGCCATAAATGCTAAGAGATGCAAATGGTTTGCCAAGCTTTTCTAAAGGGAGGATTATCTTGCCAACTAAATCTATAGTATAAGATTTGGCATTTATGCTCCCCTCTGAAGAGGTGTAAGTATTGTCTGGATAATAACTATAACCGCTTTCAATGCTAAAAAATGGAGCAAAGTGATAGCCGCCGTAGGCGCGCCAGGCAGTAAAGGTGCCAAGCTCAACGTCATGTGATGGTTTGCTTTCGATATAATTTCTATAGCCATTGCCCTCATCTATGCGACCCCAGCCAATTTGGCCGCCTAAATATGGCCCAGATTCACGCTCCATAGCATAGGTGTTAATGGATGCAATTAAGAGGATAGAGCTTAGTAAATAGATTGTTTTTTTCATTATAGTCCTCATTATTCTTCATAAAATTCTTCAGAAATATCTGCATTAGAATATACGTTTTGTACGTCATCTAATCCTTCTAGAGCATCTATTAGCCCCATGACTTTGATGCTCGCCTCTTTATCCAATGCAACTTGAATTGATGCTAACATAGAGATTTCAGCCTCTACTGGTTCTAGTCCAGAGCTTTCCATGGCGTCTTTTACTTTAGCAAAATTTTCTAAAGTAGTAATAACTTCAACGCTGCCATCACTATTGTTTATAACATCTTCAGCGCCAGCATCTAATGCCACTTGCATAATTTTATCTTCATTGCTCTCGGGTGGGAAGCATATAATGCCTGATTGTTTAAAAAGATATGCTACAGAACCGCTTGTGCCTAAATTTCCGCCATGTTTGCTAAACATGTGACGAACTTCCCCAGCGGTGCGATTACGGTTGTCGGATAAACATTGAACTAAAATAGCAACTCCACCATGAGCATAACCTTCGTATAAAATATCTTCCATCTTGGCATCATTTTCATCACCAGCGCCGCGTTTAATAGCGCGATCGATAGTGTCGCGAGTCATGTTTTGTGATAATGCTTTATCTACAGCTAGACGTAGCCTAGAGTTAGCAGAAATATCCTGACTTTGTTTTGCAGCTACGGTGATTTCACGGATTAATTTTGTGAATATTTTCCCTTTTGCTGCATCTTGTTTGGTTTTGCGGTGCTTTATGTTTGCCCACTTGCTATGACCTGCCATATTTCCCCCTTTATAATACTCTTTGCTAATTGACTTTATACATTGTCGCCTTCGTTACTCGCGTTCCTCATTTACCCAAGTAAACTCCGGACGCTCGTAACTTGGCTTCGCGTCTAAACTCAATTATCAAAGAGTATAGTTCCATAAAGAACATCTCATATAAATACTTTGCTAATTGACTTTATACATTGTCGCCTTCGTTACTCGCGTTCCTCATTTACCCAAGTAAACTCCGGACGCTCGTAACTTGGCTTCGCGTCTAAACTCAATTATCAAAGAGT
>JAHIYS010000221.1 GCA_018814965.1 Gammaproteobacteria bacterium | reverse complement strand
GGTACGTTACGCAGATTTTTAAGAATGAGGGGGTATGACCCAGATGATCGTTCATCTTCCTCTGGCTCATCAACTCCACCAATAGCTCCAACAGACTCAGCAGCACCTCCTTCATCAACGTCTATGGGACCAACTACTTCCACACCAAGTTTGGAGAATGACCAAAAAAGACCAGTAGTTGTAACTTCTAGAAGGCCAACTGCTGTTGACGGCGAGGAAGTTGAAGAAATAGAAATTCATCAAGCAGGTTCTGATAAAGATTCTTCTTCAGGCTTAAATCTATCTACAATAACTCCTGAAACATTGGCCCAAGTTGATTTTTTTCAAGGAGGTTTGCTTGTTCCAATTTTGGAATTGCTAAGAGATGATGAATATGAGCCAGCCCAACTTTTAGATGCCTTGAATAGATATCCAGTCTTGGCTCAATTATATGCTCAAAACACCTGTGAAGGGTGTACTGTTAGAGAACATACAAGAATTGCCTTTGGTTATTATCAGCGCAATTTTAGAGAAAGCTTGCAAGTTGATCCAGAATATAGACATTTATTA
Organism: Gammaproteobacteria bacterium; assembly: GCA_018814965.1. GTDB lineage: Bacteria > Pseudomonadota > Gammaproteobacteria > UBA9339 > UBA9339 > UBA9339. The sequence continues at coordinate 1,749 of JAHIYS010000221.1, read as the reverse complement.
GAAATGGTTCTGGCCTTGCATGCTGTGGGACAAGGGTTAGATGTTTCTCAATCTTCTAGTGAAGAAGCTTATGCTGAAGCATTGCTTAGAAATTTACTACCTGAGCTGGGCTTTATTAGAGGAAATTCTGAAGATTTAGCTATTCTATTAATGAACAACGATCTATTCGGACAATATTTGGATCGCCAAATAGCTGCACCTGAAGTTGTAGCTGAGCTTAATATTCTTGCAGAACAAGCAGAATTACCGCTAGGCGATTTTTTTGCACTTTTAGAAGCTGCTTATCTTTCTATTATGGCAGCGTATATTTATAATCCAAATGAACAAAACTTTATTGATCATCTTGCGCAACGAATGAATTTTTTGCGTGCACTGATACATGAAGATCAAAACAGCTTGTTCACTGTTTTTACTTTAAATAGAGCTGAAATCTACCCTTCTTTCTTACAAGGAAATAATATCTGGCGTGGGGTAAGAAGATTTCTGGATTCATCTAATATACCTTATTATCCATATTATAATAGAGCGATTATCTTTGGCGCTTTGTTTGGTACCCCTTCAAATATTGTAGATTATGATGAAGATCTATTTACTTATTTAAATGAGTTTCAGGAAGTTCGAGATTTTACTGATACAAATTGTGCTATTATTAGTTTGGCACATAGAGGTGTTCAAAACTCAGTTTACAATAGAAGATCTACCAGAGCTCTTATAGATATTGAAAGCGATGATGAGGTTAGGTTTACAATTAGTGAAGGTGATTTAGTTGAACTTGCGACCAGGTTTTATCAACGTTTTGAGCAGGGCGATTATCCAGATGAAAATTTAGAATATGCCCAGCGCGCTTTAAGACAAGTTCAAGGTTTGCAAAGCCAGATGCGAGCTATTCGGGAAATGTCTTTTTCAGGTTCTGCTTATGAATATTTTCACATGATGGATATATTTAATCATGAACCAAGATTTATGCAGCGCTTTTTGAATATGCCTATAGAGCAAAGAGCACATATAAGACCCACGAGCATAGGAAATCGGTTTTTAAGAAGTTTTATTAGTAGTTTAGAAGCACAAGGGGATTTAGAAACTTTTTTAAATCAATTTACTGCATTAGTTAAAATTGCCCAAGAACATGAGCTTACTAATTCTAATGAAATCCCAATAGCTGTGCCTGAATTACAAATATTTCATAGCGTTTTAAATAATATGCAAAGGGCCTTACTTCATACCCAAGAAGAATTAATTTTAGATATAAATTCACGCTATCATGATCATGTGTATCATCTTCATCTAAACCCGCAAAGCACAAGCCAATTATTTATACGAAATCTAGGAGCTTCTCCAGAACAGATTGCAGAATTAATGCTAGATGCTTTAGATGGACCACTAGGTTATAGATGGCATAAAGGTCATCCATTTGATTTAGGAGATATATCCAGTCAATTAACAATGGGAGAGGTGGCTGCATTACAAGCACAAGGTGCCATATTTAAGTTTAGCTTTTCACACCCATTTCTTGAAATGAATGATGACTTAAGTCGAGTAATAAATAGGCGTTATATAATTTTAGGAGTTAATCTTGAGGGCTCAGAACCTTTTTGGATAGATCCTGATGGTTTTCAGCACTTTGAATTGGGAGTCATTACTTTATTTGAAAGTACACATCCTCCTCAAACAGTTGGCTTAATAAGATAAATTCCTCTCTTGTAATTTTGGAATAAATAGATATAGTTACCAGCCATGTTAGCAGACCAG
>JAHIYS010000023.1 GCA_018814965.1 Gammaproteobacteria bacterium | reverse complement strand
GTTTCTTTAAAAAAGTTTCTCGAACAAGCGTTATCAACACCTATGGCATAAAAACTTTGTTAAATGGCGTTTTGATCCCCGGGCCACATATCGGCAAAAAACATGAAAAGATTTTACGCTCAATTAAAGAACAAGGTTTTGAAGTTGGGATCCATGCATATGACCATCAAAAATGGCAAGACGGCGTGACTAAAATGTCACAAGAAGAAATTGCCACTGAGTTTCAAAAAGCTTTGGATGAATTTCAAAGAATATTTAAAACACCTGCGACGACAGCTGCTGCCCCAGGTTGGCAAGCCAACGAAAAAACCTTAGCGGTATATGATCAAGCTAATTTAATCTATGCTAGTGACTGTAGGGGCAAATCATCATTTTACCCTAAAGTTGATACAAAAGCTTATAATGCTCTACAGATCCCTACCACTTTACCAACTCTAGATGAGCTTCTAGGTCGCCCAGAGTTTCCATTGGATAGTTTAGCAACTCATTACCTATCGTTATTAAAACCTAATGAAATAAACGTTTTAACAATCCATCCTGAACTTGAAGGAATGAAATACTTTGAGTGGTTTAGATCATTATTACTAGAATCAAAAAAACATAACATTCAATTTAAAAATTTAAGCGATATTGCTGGTCTTAAAACTTACCCCAATTGCGAAATGATCCAAAAAGGGATTGAAGGACGATCCGGCAATCTTGCTTATCAAAATACTTTATGAAAAATATTATCTTCGATCTCGGTGGCGTTTTAATTGCTTGGGACCCTGATACGGTCTATAAAAAATACTTTGCCAATGACCTAGACAAAATGGATCGCTTTTACAAAGAGATCCAGATCGACAAAGTAAATGCAAAACTAGATCGCGGACTACCATTTAACGAAGGACTAACGGAGCTAGCTAAAAAATTCCCAAAATACCATGAGCCAATACATCTTTGGAAAAGCAAATGGATAGAAATGATCGGCGGTACTATTGATGGCAGCATTAAAATACTAGAATCGCTACATGCCCAAGGATACCCTCTGTACGCCTTAACCAACTGGGCCACAGAAACGTTTTTTACCTACATCAGATATAACTATGCGTTTTTAAATCTCTTTAAAGATATCGTGATTTCTGGAGTAGAGCATGAAATAAAACCAGAACCAGAGATTTATAAAATTCTTTTAAGAAGAAATAAACTAGATCCAAAAGACTGCATTTTTATTGATGACAAACAAGAAAATCTTATTCCTGCAAAAAACTTAGGGATGGCAACAATCAAATTTGCCTCCCCAAAGCAGCTGCAAGACGAACTAAAATTACTTGGTATTTCAGTAGACATATAAGTTATCTCAACCAAGTCTTAGCCTATTTTTTATCGACTACCGAAAACCTATCGAGCCAAGATACTAGATTTGCACGTGGTGCAGAAATTTTCGGGTTTTAGTTAATCTTTGCTGGATTGCCGCGTCGTTCACTACGTTCACTCCTCGCAATGACGTTTCGCAAATGTCATTGCGAGCCAGAGGAGAAGTAATTTCAATGGGCCAATATGTCTTTTTGTCACACTGGCGAACTCTCCATTTTATGTCATACCGGCAAAAGCAGGTATTCAGGAGATTTGATAAATAGCATCAATACTTTCTGCTGCTTTCAGGATCCCTTGGTCAAATACCGCCTCGTTATGACTTAAAACTGGGCAGTGGTGTGACAACTATTAGGCGTAAAAACTTTCTAATTTAATCTGATCCTATAATTCTGCATCAACCCATTTCCCCGCGCGTAATACCTTGTGATGCGTAAAGCCAATATTTCGCAGCATTATAATTGTCTCATTAAAAAAAGCATCAATATCACAAGCTAGGTGCGCATCTGAATTTATAACTATTGGAATTTTCTTTTTATAACATTCATTAATAATCCATCTTGAAGGATATGTTTCAGTTAATGAATTGTACAACATGCCACCCGTACTGAACTCAAGAGCTATTCCTGTTTGCTCTATCTCGTCTAAAACCCTATCAACCAATTCTCGATACCATTTATCATTCTCATTGAAAAAAATATTATCATAGTTACGCTTTTTAATCACATCTAGATGCCCAACAAAATCAGGCTTATACTTTTTAATTACTCTAACTAGTTCTTGATAGTAGGCCTGTACACAAAGACGATTATCGCCTTTACCAATCACTTCAAAAGCCCCTTTTACTTCCTCTTTTGAACCCTCTATAGGGTAATATTTAGCAGTTTCTTCATCATATACATAATGAACTGAACCAATAGTATAATCAGCTCGATCAATATATTTTCTAATCTGACCTGTATCCATACGATCTAAATAATCCATTTCAAAACCAATATAAATCTCAATCTGTTGGCTATATTTTTCTTTTAATCTAGAAATCTCATCAAAATAAAGATCTGCTTTCTCAGCCGGCATATTCCAATTATTTAATTTAACAGGGGTTGGCGCATGATCTGAAAATCCGATAGATTCCATACCCCTATCCAATGCCGCCAAAACATAATCTTCTGGATTATTTTTACCGTCACTAAAATTGGTATGCATATGGAAGTTCGATCTGATCATAAACGTCACATAACCTTAATTAAGAATCATTGTATAGTTATTTTTTACACCTGGATGCAAACTTGTCACTCAAAATATCCAATAGATCCCTCGCATCGTTTGCGACTAGATCTGGATCAGCACCAATAATACTTTCTCGATACCATGAGTTTTTAGCATGAGCCCCGCCTAAAAACCCTATAACCGGCATCTTGGCTGCTTTTGCAGCTTGAACACCAACAAGGCTATCCTCAATCACCACACAATTTTCTGGATCTACCTGCATCTTATTAGCTGCATATATAAAGAGATCTGGGTTCGGCTTTCCTTTTTTAACCATTGCGATATTAAATATTAGATCATTACTAAAATATTTGCTCATATCAGTAAAAGCTAATGAATTAATAATATGACCATAACCAGCATTAGAGGCAATGCACTTATTTATACCCTCTTGTAATAAATGCTCTATAACTTGATTTATTCCTGACACAGGTTTTAAATCAGTTTTAAAAGAGTCTCTAATTTTTTCGAGAATCATCGACAAATTATTATCTGGAATAGAACGGCCATACTCCTTCTGGATTGCATGCGGCATATCTTCATCAGCTACTCCCGAAAAAAGCTCAATCGACTTTTCAACTGAAAGAGGGAAACCAATCTTAGTCATCTCCCGCGAACCCACCTGATGAAATATTATTTCACTATCGATTAAAACCCCGTCACAATCAAAAATTATTAATTTATCTTTCATTTTTATATTCACCTCAAATAAGACCGGTAACCCCTGGCTTTAAACGCAGGCTAAAGCCCAATTCATTACCCACATCTTTACACAAATCAATTTTTACGCCGTCATTGCGAGCGAAATGCTTTTTATTTCGCGCGGCAATCCAGAAAACCTAAATATAACCCCGGCGGTCTTCTAATTACCATAAGTCTATAAAACAGCTTTATTTAGAGCGCATCCTCTGCTCTATCCTAATG